>JAPKMV010000027.1 GCA_026645635.1 Caldilineaceae bacterium | reverse complement strand
CGGCCGTGCGGCGGGTCTGGGCGGGCAAGGGCTTCAACGTCTCCCGCGCGGTCAAGCGGTTGGGCCTGCCGACTGTGGCGATGGGTTTTGTCGCCGGCTACGCGGGGATGCAGATTGGCGCCGGGCTGGAGGCCGAGGGCATCCCCACGGACTTTGTGACAGTGACCGGCGAGACGCGCACCAATGTGATGATCCTCGACTTGAGCAACGGGCAGCACATCAAGGTCAACCAGCCGGGCGCGCCGGTGGACGCAGCAGCCCAGGAGGCGTTCATCGCCCGCGTGGGCGACCACCTTGCTGCGGGCGACTACTGGGTGCTGACCGGCAGCCTGTCGCCGGGCATGGCGCCCGACTACTATGCGCGGCTGATCGACCTGATCCATGCCGCCGGCGCGTTTGCCGTGCTCGACAGCAGCGGCGCGGCCTTGCGCGCCGGCTGCGCGGCGCGGCCCGATCTGGTCAAGCCGAACACGGTGGAGGCGCGCGACCTGACCGGCGCGGCGGTCGTGACGCTCGACGACGCGCAGGCCGCTGTGGCTGCTTTTCATGCCGCCGGCGCGGCTCGGGTTGCGCTCTCATTGGGCGGGGAGGGCGTACTCTACAGCGACGGCAACTGCTGCTGGCATGTGCAGCCCCCGCGCATCGCCGTGCGCACGGCGGTGGGCGCGGGCGATGCGCTGCTGGGCGGGCTGGTCTGGGCGCTGGCCAGCGGCAAATCGCCTCAGGAAGTGGCGCAGTGGGGCGTCGCCACAGGCTCGATCTACGCCATGACCGACGACCTGCCCGACCCAGCCCAGCCGCCCGTGCGCGCCATGCTCGACCGCCTGACCACAACACAGCTAACGTCTTCTCCCCAAGACCCCAACACATCAAAACACCAATCCGAAATGCAAAGGAGCCAATAATGACCACGACCTTTTATCTTCACGATGAGATGTTTCGCTACAAGGAGCGCACGCTGGTGGAAGCAAACCGGCTGACCGCCAGCGCGTTCCGCTTCCCCAGCGGCGTGGCCGCGTTGCGGCTGCGCAACGACCTGGGCGAGGTGGTGCTCCTGCCCTACCAGGGTCAGCAGGTCTGGTCGGCATCCTTCCGCGGGCGCAACATCACGATGCGCTCGATGTTCGACCAGCCGCGGCCGACGCGCAACTACCTGGAGACCTACGGCGGCTTCAACCTGCACTGCGGCTTCACGGCGATGGGCGTGCCCGCGGCCGGCGACACGCATCCGCTCCACGGGGAACTGCCCAACGCGCCCTACGACGAGGCATGGGTTGTGGTCGGGACGGATGAGCGGGGCGACTTCGTCGGGCTGGGCGGGCGTTACCGCCACACGGTCGCCTTCAGCTACAACTATGTGGCGGAGCCGCTGGTCAAGCTCTACGCCAATTCGTCGGTCTTCACCATCGAGATGGCGATCACGAATCTCAAGCGCACGCCGATGGACTACATGTACATGGCGCACGTGAACTTCCGCCCGGTGGACAACGGCCGCCTGGTCTACAGCGCGGTGGCCACGCCGGCCCATGTGCGCGTGCGGTCGAGCATCCCGTCCCACGTGCGGCCGGGGCCGGGTTTCCGTGAGTTTCTCGACAGCCTGGCGCAGAAGCCGGACGCCCATCATGTCCTCAAGCCCGGCCTGAGCTTCGACCCGGAGGTGGTTTTCTTCATCGACTATCTGGCCGACGCCAACGGTTGGGCGTACACGATGCAGGTGCACCCCGACGGCAGCGCCGACTACATCCGCCACCAGCCGGCGCAGCTCGACAAGGGCGTGCGCTGGATCTGCCGCACGCCCGACCAGGACGCGCTGGGCATGGTGCTGCCCTCCACGGCAGAACCGGAGGGGATGAGCGCCGAGCGGGCCAAAGGCAACCTCAAGAGCCTGGGCGGCGGCGAGACCTGGCGCTGCCAGTTCGAGTGCGGCGTGCTGACGGAGGCGGAGGCGCGGCAGATGGAGCGGGAGATTGGGGAGATCGTCGCGCAGGGATAGATCGAATAGACCGCGGATTTGGCGGATTAGGCGGATTCACGCGGATAGAACAGGAAAAATCCGCGAAAATCCGCCTAATCCGCCAAATCCGCGGTCTATTCTGTCTCAATCACGCGCAATGCGCTCGACCAGTTCGCCCGCTGCGCCATACACCTCCACCACCATCGGCATCTGCCCCACGGCGTGGGTCGAGCAGCTCAGGCAGGGGTCGTAGAGCCGGATGCCGTGCTCGATGCGGTTGAGCATCCCTTCGCTCACCTTGCCGCCGGTGATGTGATACTGCGCGATCTGCTTGACGGTGCGGTTCATGGCCAGGTTATTCTGCCCAGTGGCGATGATCAGATTCACCTGCTGCAAGATGCCATCGCCGTTGACATGGTACTCATGGAAGAGCGTACCGCGCGGCGCCTCGCTCACACCGATGCCCACCAGGTTGTTCACCTCGGCGTGGGCGCGGATGCGCTTGTCGGTGATCGCCGGGTCGTCCACCGTTTCGGCGATGCGCTCCAGCGCGTGGAGAATCTCGATCAGCCGGGCGTAGTGGTAGTGGAAGCTGTTGGCCACCGGGCGCCCGCGCGGGGCCAGCCGGCGGAACTCGCGCAGCTCGGCGTCGGCGCGGGGTGTGCCGGCGAAGTCGCAGACGTTGACCCGCGCCAGCGGGCCGACGCGGTACATGCCCGCCTGGTAATGTTCGAGGGCTTCGCCGCTGGCGCCGCTGCCCGCGCGCCGCGCCGCCGGCTTGTAGAAGGGGAACTTGAGATAGCTCCACGGCTCCACCGCCTCGCCCAGGATCTCCCGGTAGCGCGCGGGCGCCAGCCCCGGCTCCAGCACGTTGCCGTCGCTGTCCACCACCCGCAGCAGCCCATCGTAATGCTCCAGCCCGCCTTCCGGTGTGACCAGCCCCATGTAGAGGCTGGGGAAGTTGCCGTACATCGCCTCTTCGTCGCGGAAGTCGTCGAAAGCTCCCTTGAGCAGATCGAGCGCCAGCCCCGTGATGTCCAACGCTTCGGGCAGCAGGCGGCGGATCTTGCTGCGGTCTTCGTCGCTGAGCGGGTCGCGCACGCCGCCGGCCACTGTCCACGACGGATGCACACTGCGCCCGCCCAGCATCTCGATCAGCTTCTGGCCGAAACGGCGCAGGCGAATGCCGTTGCGCGCCACATCCGGGTACTTCTCGATCAGCCCCATGACGTTGCGCTGCGCGGGGTCGCTGTCCATGCCCAGCAGCAAGTCTGGCCCACTCAGGTGGAAGAAAGAGAGCGCGTGGCTCTGCACCAACTGCCCCCAGTTCATCAGCCGGCGCAGCTTGGCTGCCGTGGGCGGAATGTTGACGCCGAGGATCGCATCGCCCGCCTTGGCCGACGCCATCAGGTGGCTCACCGGGCAGATGCCGCAGATGCGCGCGGTGATGCCCGGCATCTCCCAGAAGCTGCGCCCCTCGCAGAACTTCTCGAAGCCGCGGAACTCGGTCACATGAAAGCGCGCGTCAGCGACCTGGCCGTCGTCGTCCAGGTAAAGCGAAATCTTGGCGTGCCCTTCAATGCGGGTGACAGGGTCGATGGTGATGGTTTTGGTCATAACCGGCCTCCACTTTGTGCCAGCAGCGCTGCGGCAGGCAGCGCCTATTATTGAACAACAGGCAGATACGCCTGATTACAGCTTGCCGAATCGGTCGAATGCGCGACGGCGGTGGCAGCCGCATCGAACAGTGTGAGCGCAACCGCGTCCGCTGCGTCAGCGGGCAGCAGCGCAGGATCAAGCCCACCCTGCACAAAATAGCCGAGATTGGCGACGCCCTGCTGCTGGCGATGATAGGCGCGAAATGCGCGCACGTCGGGCGTGAGATGCACGCTGCCCCCGGCGGGAAGCACCACCCCCGCGCGCAGCGTGTATGGCTCGCCTTCTGTCGCGGCGACCGACCACCCGGAGAGATCGATTGCCCCCAGCGTACAGTTGACCAGGGTCACGGCTGAAGTCGCCGGCGCGTCGCCGGCCAGCACAGGGCCGAAGACGACGCCGCCAGCGCCGGCTTGCGCCGGTGGGATCAACTGATGATAGTCGCGCGGGTCGGGGCCGTAGAGCGTGCGCCGACGACGCTCGATCAGGGTCGGCAACACCTTTGGGTCGAAGGGCGACACGCGCGCATCGGTGGGCGCCAGGGGGTTGTTTGCCCACACCACCGAATCGAGATGGGCGTCGGACGCCACCTGGGCTGTGAGTGCAGCGGCATAGGCGTCGAGCCAGGGGCCGTCGCCCTTGTCGGCCAGCACGGAATCCATCACCGAGCGCAGACGGCGCAGATACATGGCTTGCAGCACCGGACTGTTGACCACGGCGGTGAAGAGCGCATTGGGCGTATCGGTGTAGCCCGCCGCGCCGTAGAAGGGGTGGTCGTCGGCGGAGTTGCCGCGCAGCACGTTGTCCTTGTCCCACGGCAGGATGCGCCACTCGCCCGTGCCCGCCCAGAGCGCCGGCAAAGGCTGGGCCGGGTCATAGTGCAGATCCTGATAAAGCAGGTAGTTGTGGCGGGTGGTGTCGAAGTCATCGAGCACCGTGCGCGCCGCCATGTAGTTGAGCAGACCTGGAACATCGAAGTGGTCGAATAAATAGGCGGTGATCGTCGCGTAGTCCGGTTCGGCGGCCAAGGGATCAGGGTTGATGTTGCGGATCAACTCAGCGAGGGGGGCGGTGTTGTATACATCTTTGGGAGTGATCTGTTCAAAGCCGGACTCCGGCGACATGCCCGGCACATAGTGCGGCAGCGTCAAAGTGCTCTGCTGCGACTTGTAGAGCAGGCCCTCGCCATGCAGACCGTTGCGCTCCAGAAAGCGGCGGTCGATATCCTCCAGATAGGTGAAGACGCCAAAGAAGTGGCCGTTCTGCTGCAGCCGCACCGGGAAACTGGTGACGCTGGGCGCGCCGGCGTGGGCGTAGACGGCATAGCCCAGCGGCTGGCGGATGAATGACTCGTCGTTGCCGGTCGTGGCCAGGTGAATTTCGTTGGCGCGCTGTTTGCCGTTCCCCACCGTCACGTTGATGGTGATGTCGTGGTCTTCGTTGAACTCGAACTGGATGCCCTTCTTGTTGAAGCCTAACGTGCCCGCCCCGCGCAGCTTGACCAGAACGTTGTCGTAAAGATGGCCGTCGTAGTAGAGCACCGCGGTGGCGCCGGGATCGTTGTACGACCAGGCGGGGTTGCCCGAAACCACATGCGCGTTGAAACCCGGGCGGTACCATTCCCAACCGCTGGTTGGATCTTCCTCGATATACCAATGGAGCAGCGGGAGTGTGGTCTGGCTCTCCACGGCCGCTGCGCCGACGACGGCGCCCGTGTATTCCGGGCAGCGCACATAATCCCACCCGCGATCCGCGGGCATACGCAACAGCGGCAGCCAGACGGTATGGGAGCGAACGGGGGACGGCGCAGGCGCAACGGTCGTGCCCATGACGGGGCGAACACAGGGGAGCGGCCAGCGGCTCGTATGGGTCTGACCGGCGTCATCGACCACAGTGGCCGTGACGTAGTAGCGCACCAGTGCGCCCGCCGGCGCGGCGCTGGTTGGCAGCGTCGCCGCATAGGTGACGCCGCTTTGCAGCCGCATCGGCAATGCCTCCTCGCCGCCAAAGTTGATGCGATAGTGGAGCGTGACCTCATGCACGGGCGCGCCCGGCGCATCTACGGCGACGGTGGCAGCCACAGTGAGATCTTGGCCTGCCGCCAACAGGGCAGGCTCATGGGCGACGTCGCTGATCAGCGGCCCTTGCCCATCTGGGTTGCGCCGCCGCGGGCTGGCAGGAAAGAGGCTG
Source organism: Caldilineaceae bacterium (assembly GCA_026645635.1). Classification (GTDB taxonomy): domain Bacteria; phylum Chloroflexota; class Anaerolineae; order Caldilineales; family Caldilineaceae; genus Fredericiella. The sequence continues at coordinate 8,447 of JAPKMV010000027.1, read as the reverse complement.
CGCGGCGTCAGCCCGTAGCCGGTCAGACAGTCGCGGCGCGGCTCGTAGCCGTAGGCCACGCCGGTGTATTGTTCGGGATAGCTGGCGCCGAAGCTGAACACAATCTCGCCGGCAGGGTTGACCACAGCGAGAAACTCACCTTCCCGCTCCATGCGAAAGTTGGTGTGCAGCGGCTGCGCGGGGTTGGTGCGGTCTTCCCCGCTGGCGAACACCACCAGGTAGCCGCGTCCGGGCAATGTCACCCCCGCGGGAAACTGCCAGCGCGCCAGGTCGTCGTAGTCGTCGGTCAGCCGCCAGCCGGTCAGGTCCACCGGTGTGTCGCCCGTGTTATAGAGTTCGATCCAGTCGGAAATTCTGCCGGACTGGTCGCGCAGGCTGCTGCTGCCTGGCGCAGGATTGGGCGCCGCCATAAGCTCGGTGATGATGACCAGCCCTTGCGCACAGAACATGTCAGAGCGCTCCTGCGCCGTGGCTGGAGTGAAATCGTGGCTGCCAACGCCGGCAGCCAACACAAAAAACAAAACAAACCACACAAATCTTCTTCGGTAACGCATAGCCTTTTCCGGTGATGTATCCCTGGGATCGTCGTCTGGCGCGCAGTGGGTGCAGAGGGAGCAGCAGCGGCGCGCACTTCATCAACGTCCAGTATACACCACCGGTTCGTCAGCCGAAGGTGCGCATGTTCGGTTCCAGCACCACCGGTTCCCCGGCCAGCAGCGCGCTCACCGCGGCCCAGATGCGCTCCGCGTCGGGCGGGCAGCCGGGCAGGAACGCGTCCACCTTGACGACCTGGTGCAGCGGCAGCACCTTGGGCAGCAGCCGCGGCATGATCTCGTCGCCGCCGGTGGGATGGCGCCCCGGCCCTTCGTGGTAGACCGCGGTGAGCAGGTCGTCGACGCCCAGCTTGTTGCGCAGGCTGGGCACGTTGCCCGTCACCGCACAGTCACCGAAGCTCACCACCAGCCGGCTGCGCGCGCGGATCTCCTGCGCCAGCTTGAGGTTGTCCAGGTTGGCCACTGCGCCCTCGACCAGTGTCACGTCCACGTTCTCCGGGAACTCCTTGACGTCGGCGATGGGGCTGTAGACCAACACGATCTTGTCGGCCAGGTCGATGAGCTTCTCATCGAGATCGAGAAAGCTCATGTGGCAGCCGGAGCAGCCGCCGAGCCAGGCGGTTGCGAAGCGTAGTTTGTGCATAGTCACCGTTTATTGTTTTTGTCATAATATGCAATCTTCAGCAAGGCACTGATTTGATTGCTCCGATGTACGATTTGCTAGATCGGCTAAGGCATAGACTGGGCGCTAGGGTAATTGGTTGAAGACCCGCTTCCTTGAGTGCTACAGTGGGTCAACACCTGGACGTTATCTACTGAAAAAGAACTAAAGTTGAAATCGCCATTGACTCGACCAATGTAGGCGATTCTTACTTTGCGGCCGCCGAATTGTGACACTGATCTAATGTTGCACGTACCCGCATACCACTGACCCCGCCAGTGGTATGTATTATCGTATCCGCAAGTGTTGGAGCTCAATAATGATAATCCGGTTGTCGCATCTAGTAATTCAAGAGAAAAGTAGTCGTGTGGTATACCAGTGTCATCGGTAGTCTGCAACAGAAACGAGTATTTCCATTCCAGGCGCTCAGTACCTCCTGGAATCGTGAAACTCTGAGTTAGCTCCTCATCAGTAACACCTTCGGTTTCATAGTTGCCCATCTTTGCAAGCCGGTTCCCATCAACAGTCAAGATCAGAGGACCCCAATCAAATGAAGTGGCAACTGGCAACCATGGGATAGGGTCGGAGCTTGATCCAGCAGCGAAGTTCCCATTCACGATTAGGTTCTCGCTTTCCTGACATTCGGTTGCCGAAGCGCTCGATTGAACAAGTGGCAAAAAGGCTCGCGGCTGTTTAGGGATTCTTGCATTGATATAGTTCAGGGGATCGACCCACCCATAGGTCGTTGGGTCATTCGGGTAACTATATCCTGGACCAACTCGATCAGCGTTATCACACTGTGGGAAGACACCCCTTGCATCCTCGAAGTTTCTCATTTCGAAGTGAAGATGTGAGTCGTCTGGCGGTTGTCCAGGGTGGAACTCAGGATATCTGCCATCATATTGTTGATAGATCACTCTACCAATTTCGCCTCCTGTTTGCACGTTTTGATTCGCGGACACGGAAGCAAGTATATGGCTATAAACCGAGTAAATGATGTTACTGGCAGATACGTTATGACGAACGATTACTACGTTTCCAGGATATACGCTGGGCAACACATAGACTACCACTCCGTCCGCCACAGCTTTGACCTGAGCATTTGACGTTGAACCTGAAAGCCTGTAGAGGTCAACTCCTGCATGAAAAATGCTATGCCACCCAACATAAAAACAAGTAAGATGTCCAGCATTTCGATTTGAGATCAGATCCAGATTCCTGACTCTATAATCGGTGTTTTCAACTGTGGTTCCATATTTGACATTTCTGCGTACGTCATAGGTGTGCCCATCGCCGCCTACTGGGAAAGTCCAATTGATAGTAGATGAACTCGGGGTAAACCCCATAGCGGGAAACGGAATCGCCAGCAGCAGAATCACCAAATATACCAGGATGAGTGTACAGATTCGGTTCTTCATCACGCTACCCTATTTATTGTCAAAAGAACTTAACTGAACTAACGATAGTCCGATAAAGTTCCAATACTTCCGTGTGCGGTTCATAGAACTCACTATCCATCGAGTTTGGTCCTAATCTAAGCTCGAGGACAATGTCGTCGTGGCCAATATAGGTCACTATTTTTGACGGCCCTGCTAGAGATTTCGTAGCCTGCGCGTCGCTGTCGTCACGCACCACTTCAATTTGTTCAGTAGTATCTGTTTTCGTCGACTTTGTAAACTCATCTCGGTTTGCCGTGAGCCATGCCGGATCGACTTCACCGCTGATCGTCACTGCCGGCGTGTTGAGAAATTCGGCAAGAGGCATACGCAATGGATTATCGAACCCACGGATACTCATGTTCTCATTGTCAATGAGGAAGTGGATGTAAATGTTGCTGAAACGGCTATTACTTGGTCTGCCCGATTGAATTACAAAGTCCTCCCGAATGCTTATGACAAATCCTTCTTGCTTGCCACCATATGCAATCCAGCGCGTCTGAGAATCTTGTGATTTCTGAGGTGGCATATAGAAGCTAGGCAGGGGTAGCGGCGATAGGAACGATTCCACTTCATTGGCGATTTCCGTTGGCAATGGGGACTCACTTGAGATAAACTGCGATATTGGCGATGCTCTTTCCTGACTCAAAATCAAAACTAATATGATTGTCAACGCCATCGCCGTGGCGGTGCCAAAGGCATAAATCTTGCGATCCCTTGTCATAGCCTTATCCTACCTTCTATTGAGACCGGGTAGCTATTGTCTGTTACCCTATTTTGCCGAATAACTCCACACATTCTTCTCTCTTCCATCCAAGATCCACCGCAGGAAATTGTGCTGCTTCTCCATCTCCGCCACGGTGGCGCCTTTGTCGAAGAGTGCGCCCGTCGGGCAGACCTGCACGCATTTGCCGCAGCTTGTGCAGCTCTGGCTCGACCCCCACGCCTGGTTGAGGTCGATGATCACGCGGCTGTTCACCCCGCGGCCCATCACATCCCACACATGCGCGCCCTCGATCTCGTCGCAGACGCGCACACAGCGCGTGCAGAGGATGCAGCGGTTGTGGTCCAGCGCATAGCGCTCGTGGCTGGCATCCATGGCCAGGTCGGGGTTGAGGTAGTCGAAGCGCACGTGGTCCATGCCGATCTTGGCGGCTTCCCACTGCAGCTCGCAGTGGCCGTTCATCACGCAGACCGCGCAGACATGGTTGCGCTCGGCAAAGAGCAGCTCCAGGATCATCTGGCGATACTTCACCAGCCGCTCGCTGTGAGTGTTGACCACCATGCCCTCCTGCACTGGCGTCACGCACGACGCCTGCAAGCGCCCGCTGCCCAGTTCCACCATGCAGAGCCGGCAGCCGCCGCGCTCGCTCAGCCCGTCCAGGTGGCAGAGCGTCGGCATCTCGATCCCCTGCTCGCGCAGCACCGCCAGCAGCAGCGTGCCTTCCTGCGCGCTCACCATTTCGTCGTTGATGGTCAATGTTACGACTGCCATAGAGTTCTCCCCTTCAACAATCTCCTAATCTCTCAATCTCCTAATCTCTTGTAACGACGAGATTATGAGATTGAGAGATTAGGAGATTCTATGCTGTCACCCACTCCCCCACCGGCTGCTTCTCCAGCGTGCAGACGCCGGCGGGGCAGTGGTGGTCGGCGATGTGGGCGGTGTATTCTTCGGCGAAGTAGCGGATGGTGCTGAGCACCGGGTTCGGCGCGGACTGGCCGAGGCCGCAGAGGCTGGTCTCCTTGACCATCATGCAGAGTTCTTGCAGGGTGGCCAGGTCCTGCGGCGTGGCGCTGCCGTCGGTGATGCGCTCCAGGATGCGGTGCATCTGCACCGTGCCCACCCGGCAGGGCACACACTTGCCGCAGCTTTCATCCATGCAAAACTCCATGAAGAACTTGGCCACATCCACCATGCACGAATGCTCGTCCATGATGATCATGCCGCCCGACCCCATGATCGACCCCAGCGCCTTGAGGCTCTCGTAGTCCACCGGTGTGTCGAGATGCGCCGCGGGGATGCAGCCGCCGGAAGGGCCGCCGGTCTGCGCCGCCTTGAACGCCAGCCCGTCGGGGATGCCGCCGCCGATGTCGTAGACGATCTCGCGCAGGCTGATGCCCATCGGCACCTCGATCAGCCCGGTGGTCGCCACCTTGCCGGCCAGGGCGAAGATCTTCGTGCCCTTGCTCTTGGCCGTGCCGATCTCGGCAAACCACGCCGCACCGTTTTCGACGATCGGCGCAATGCTGCCGTAGGTCTCCACGTTGTTGATCAGCGTCGGCTTGCCCCACAGCCCGCTCTGCGCCGGGTAGGGCGGTCGCGGCACCGGCTGGCCGCGATGCCCCATGATCGAGGCCATCAACGCTGTCTCCTCGCCGCAGACGAAGGCGCCCGCGCCGATGCGCACGTCGATGCGGAAGTTGAAGCCGCTCTCCAGCACGCGGCTGCCCAGCAACCCGCGGCGCTCCGCCGCGCGGATCGCCCGCTCCAGCCGCTTGGCCGCCACAGGATATTCGCCGCGCACGTAGAGGAAGCCCTGATCCGCGCCCACGGCATAGCCGGCGATGGCCATGCCCTCCAGGATGCGGTGGGGGTCCGACTCCATCAGCGAACGATCCATGTACGCGCCGGGGTCGCCCTCGTCGCCGTTGGCCACGACATATTTCTTGTCGGAGTGCTCTTTGCGCACCATGTCCCATTTCAGCCCGGTGGGGAAGCCTGCGCCGCCGCGCCCGCGCAGCCCGCTGGCGATGATCTCCTTGCAGACCTCCTCCGGCGTCATCTCGCGCAGCGCGTAGGCCAGCGCGCGGTAGCCGCCGCGGGCCACGTAATCTTCCAGCTTTTCCGGGTCGATCAGGCCGCTATTGGCCAGGACGACCTTCTGCTGCTTGGCAAAGAAGGGGGCGCTGGCGGGCATGACATGCTCCACCGGCGCGACGGCAGCGGCCTTGCCGGCGTGGGCGGCGACCAATGCCCGCGCCACGTCGGAGGTCACCCGTTCGTAGACAACGTCCTCCTCACCGGGGCGCTGCACCGTCACCATCGGCCCGTGGCTGCACGGCCCCATGCAGCCGGTGGCGACGGCTTGCACTTCGGCCTCCCAGCCGCCCTCGCTGATGACGGCGTTGATCGCATCATAGACGGCCTGGCCGCCGGACGAAAGACAGGGCGTGCTGGCGCAGCAGAGGATGCGGCAGCCAAAAGCCTGCTGCCGCTGCTGTTCGCGCTGCGCCATCGCTTCAAGATCGGCTCTGTTCATGTGATTTCCTCTGGAAAAATACAAGCCGGCACGGTGAACGTGAGTCGCACCCGCTCACCCTCCCCACCTGCGCATCCTGTCACCCCACCTGCTGCTTCACCCGCGCCAGCGTCCCTTCCGGCGTTTCGCGGGGGAGCACCTCGCCGTCGAGCACGAGCACCGGCGCCAGGCCGCAACTGCCCAGGCAGCGCGCCGTGGCCAGGCTCAGCAGCCCGTCGCGGGTGGTTTCGCCCGGCGCCACGCCGTACTCCTTTTGCAGCGCAGCCACGATCTCGGCGGCGCGCTTGACGTAGCAGGCGGTGCCCATGCAGACGATGCAGTTGTGCTGGCCTTGGGGTTTGAGTGTGAAAAAGTGGTAGAAGGTGGCGACGCCGTAGACCCAACTGAGGGGCAGTTTGAGTTGATGGGCGACATAGATGAGCAGGTCGTCGCTGAGAAAGCCGAAGGCCTCCTGCGCGGTGTGGAGCACCTCGATCAGCGCGTCCTGCTGGTACTGGAAGCGTTTGAGTGTGCGGTCGATCAGGGCGAAACGCGGGTCGCCGGAAGGATGTTCGTCATCTGCCCGGCGCTTGGTGCGCACTGCCGCCGTTGGACTGGCCATAGAACCCTCGCTTATCGTGTGAACGCGGAGAATGACTGCGCGTGTTCCAGGATAGCGTAAAACGGTCTATGACGCACCGCGCAACAGCGCAGTCTGTGATTGGACAGGAGAATAGGGCGGCATCCTGGTCAGATGACCAGTGAGAGCGGGAGGGGGGGGGTGAATGTGCAGGACGCGTCCTGATGCGTTCGGAATAGACCGCGGATTTCGCGGATTAGGCGGATTTTCGCGGATTAAAGTGATGTACGATTGAAAACTGGAGATTTGATTGTGTAGAGCACGGATTGGGAGAATAGAACGGATCAGGTCGCCCAGCAGCCGATCCGTTAGATTCTCTTGATCCGTGCTCTATCGCCATCTCCAAAAACGCTGCGTTCCAAAGTAACGTCACCTTAGATCCGCGCAAATCCGCCCAATCCGCGTCATCCGCGTTCTATTTCAACTTGCCTGCCCCGTGGCGAGGCCGTCGAAGTAGATCGACACCAGCGCGTCGATCTCGGCGCTGCCCAGTTGGAAGCCGGTCGAAGGCGACGGGTGGAAGTAGGGATACATCATGCCCAGGAGCGTCCAGGTGGCCAGACGCGCGTCCATGCTGCGCAGTTCGCCGCTCGCCATGCCCGCTTCGAGCAGCGCGGCGATGCGCCCGATGAACTTTTCATGGTAGAGCGCCAGGAAGCGCCCGCGCGCGTCAGGCGAGACGTTGCTCAGCTCCTGGCTGGCCAGGCGCAGGATCGCCCGCTCGTCCACCGGCTGCGTCAGGATGGCATGGACGATGGCGGTCAACTGCGCGCGGCAGGCGCCGCCCTGGGCTGCCGCCTGATCCATCAACTCGGCAATCCGGTACAGATAACGCTCGACAATGGCGACGAAGAGTTCTTCCTTGTCGCGGAAATGGTAGTAGAGCGCGGCTTTGGTCAGCCCCACCTGTTCGGCGATCTGGCGCATGGAGATGCCGCGGAAGCCCTGTTCCATGAAGAGGCGCTGGGCCTGGGCAAGAATCTGGTCGCGGCTGTCGGTGTGCTGGGTCATCGGCGGTCACAAAACCTGCATTTCTGCAGGAAGGAACAACTTTGGCGCAGAGACGCAAAGGCGCAGAGATGCAGAGATGCACAGAGAGAAATCAGCGGGAATTTCTCTGCGTGATCTCTGCCTCTCCGCGCCTCTGCGTCAAAGCCATATTCCTACCCGAAGAAGCTCAAGATCGACGCGAAGACCGGCAGCAGCGGGCGCGAGGCCCACGGGATGGCCACCAGCACCGCCAATACTGAGAGCGTCAGGAAGATGGCGCCGTTGCGGAACTTGGCGCGGTCTGTGCTGCCGCGCTTGGCCATGATCGAGGCGACGTGGGCCAGGATCACGGCGATCAGCATTACCGAGAAATGCTCGACGGCAAAGAAGCGCAGGCTGCTGTTGCTCATCACATTGCCCATGCCGCTGGTCATCATGTTGAACCAGTTGCCGAGGACAAAGTAGAGCAGCAGGCCAAGCAGAAGCTGCACGTCCATGCCGATGGCGTAGAAGCTCAGCGCCTTGCGGTCTGCCTCGCTCCATTCTTTCTTGCCGAACAGCCCGGCGAAGACCCGGTACAGGGCATAGATCGCCAGGATGAGCACGACCCAACGCATGATGTTATGGGTCGCCAGTGTCAGTGTGTACAACATAATTGACTCCGTTTCGTTTTCAGTTATTGGACTAAATCAGCAGTAGCTTATTGTCACGCGCCGACGCCAAGCCACTCACCCGCTCACCCCATCACCCACTGTTGCTGTCAGCGCACCAGTCTGCATCTCATCCGCCCGCCCCTTCAGCCCAAAGGCCAGCGCCGTCAGCACAATCGCCACGCCGCCGACCGCCAGATAGGCCGCGGTGTAGCCGCCCACTGCACCGCCGAAGCTCGCCGCCACCGCACCCACCACAGCGGCGCCCGCCAAC
>JAPKMV010000279.1 GCA_026645635.1 Caldilineaceae bacterium | reverse complement strand
AGATCGAAGGGTGCGTCAATCGCCGCAGCGAACTGCTGCATCGCTGCGGCCAGCGGATCTTCGGCATCGTCGACAACAACCAATGGCAGCGGGACGATGCGCGGCGGCTCGATCACCTGCTGCAAAACGTCGTCAATGGCGCAAAACACAGTACGCAGCACCTCATGGCGTTCGACCAACGCGCTCAGCGCCGTCTGCAGGGCGATGATATTCAGATCGCCGATCAAACGATAGGCGACCGACCCGTTATAGGTTGGCTGCCCGGGATAGAGCTGGTCGAGAAACCAGAGCCTCTCTTGGGTGTACGAAAGTGGCGCAGGTCCCGACTGACCTCGGCGCGGGATGGTGGCGCCAGGCAGATTGTGAGTGGCTGCCAGCCGTTCCATGAGCCGCTGTTCGAGCAACGCCCGCTGCGCCGGCGAAAGATCGCCAAGAGGTTGGGTGAGATCGGTCATCTGTGTAGGTCCTGCTGCAGATTTGTCACTTCGCTCATCAGCCGCGCAAGATCGTGCGCGGCGAGATCGGCAAGTTGCCGCTTCGTCACCTCGATCGTTTGGGCTGCGACAGTCGGCGCTGCAAAGAGCGAACTGAGCGGGATGTCAGTATGGGCCAGGGCGGCAACGCGGCTCACAATGCGCATGGCCTGGAGCGAATTCCCGCCAAGGTCGAAGAAGTTGTCCTCCACGCCGACGCTCTCCAGCGCCAAGACTTCGCCCCAGATGGCGGCAATCTGCCGCTCCAACGCCGTGTGCGGGGCAACATAGACCGTATCGAGTGCCGGCCGCGCCGCGCCGGGCGCCGGCAACGCGCGGCTATCCACCTTGCCGTTCGGCTGGCGCGGCAATACGGCGAGAAAGACGAAGCGCGCCGGCAGCATGTAGGCGGGCAACTGCGCGGCCAGCGCTTCCCGCAGCCGCGGCGCCGCCACGTCGGCCACGACATAGGCGACGATCTGGTTGGCGCCGTCGGCGCCAGTGCGCGCGATGACGGCTGCCTCGAGGATGCCGGGCTGCGCCGTCAATGCAGCTTCCATGTCACCCAGGTCGACCGTGTAGCCGAGAATCTTCACCCGGCGGTCTTTGCGCCCGACCAACTCCAACATGCCGTCCGGGCGCCGGCGGGCGAGATCACCCATACGATAGCTGCGATAGCGCGGGTCGGCAGGATCGATCTGAAAGCGTTGTGCGGTCAGTTCCGGCTGGCGCCAGTACCCTTGTGACAGATAGCGGCTGCGCACGACAATCTCGCCGACTCCTTCGCCTTCGACGACTTGCCCAGCCTCGTCGATCAGGCTGACTTGCGCCGCGGCCACGGGATACCCAATGGGCACAGTTTCACCGCCCAGGGGCGTGTCGTGGGTGCAGATGAAACGGCAGACGGGGCCGGTTTCGCCGGAGCCGAGGGTGTGTGCGATGACCGCCGCCGCAGGCAGCCGCTGGCGCAGCCGCAGCAGATCAACGACGGCGACTCTGTCCGAGGGGCGCACATAGCGCAGATGGTGGAAGATCTGCGTCGTAGGCGTCATGTCCAACAGTTGGCGCAAGATACTGGCGTGCAGGTGCAGGGAATTGATCTGCTCCTGTGCAGAATAGGCGGCAGAGTAGAGCCAGCCGACCCGGTCGCCGGGGCCAAGCGGTACGACCTCTGTGTCGAGCCATGCTCGATAGACCAGCGCCGCATGATCGCGCACGATGCCCTTGGGCCGGCCCGTGGTGCCCGATGAGTAGTAGATGGCAGCCAGGGTGGACGGCTGGGGCTGTGGCGGCAAGGCCACAGGCATCTGCGCTTCACCCAGGGAATCAATCTGCAGCAGCGCCACATGGGGATGCGCCACACGCTCGGCCAGGGCTGCGTGGCCGCCATCCGTCAGCACCAGGTCGGCATGCAGATCGGCCAGAATGTGGTCAAGGCGGGCTGCCGGCATTGCCGGATCCACTACGCAGTAGATTTGTCCCGCCTTCAGCGCGCCGAGCATGGCGGCTACGGTTGCAGGGCCGTGGCCGGAAAGAAGCGCGACCGGGCTGCCTGGTTTGCGCCCGGCCAGCGCCCCCGCAATCTGGTTTGACCAGGCGTCCAACCTCGCATAGGAGATGCGCGCAGCGCCATCCACGATCGCGGTGGCTTGGGGCGCCGCGTTAACGATCTCCTGGAAACGGCTTGGAATCGCACTATCGGGTGCAAGCGGGGAAAGGTTCATGGGCGCAACCGCCCCAGTTGCACCTGCGTCTCCACCGGAATGACGAGGATCCCACCTACGGCAAACTGAGCGAAGATCCGGTGCGCAGCGTCCGCCAGGGCAGTGAAGGCGGGGTCATCAAGCGCCGGTGCGCCTGAAAAGGTGGAGATTCGGCCAATGAAACTAGGCCAATCCTCTTGGACCACTGTGGGGAAGCCGCGTGCCAGCCGACCGTCACGGCACACATAGGAATCTATCGCCCCCGCGGGCCGGTCGCGCTTGCTGTGGCTCAAATCGAAACCGTTGGCGGTCGTTGCCAGGGCCTTCACCGCTGCGTTGAGCGCCGGGTTCATGCAACGCACCGCCAGCGTTGCCAGCCAACTGTTGGGCTGCGCGATGCGCAGGAATTCCCGGCGCGCCGTCTCGGGATGAAACCAGTGCAGCGCACGACCGACGACGATCAGCGCAACGGACGCATCCGGCAGACGCGTCTGCTCTGCGGAGGCTTGTACGCTGTGAAAATTAGCCCGGCGCCTCCAGCGCTCCTCTGCCAGGCGCCGCATCTCCTCCTCCGGTTCGACCGCCCAAACCTCCACCCCTCGCTCGACGAACCAGCGCGTGAGGGTTCCGGGGCCGGCGCCGATGTCGGCCACCCACTGCCCGTCGCGCAGACCGGCCTCGCTGCAGAGCCAGTCGATCGCGGCGGGGGCATAGTCCCAGCGAAACTGCGCATAGCGCTGCGCTTTCCCAACATAACTGGAGACCGTCTCATTCATCGGCAGCATCCAGGTCTGCAAAGAATCCACTCTGTGCCAATTCGGCCAGAATCTGCGTGTCTACGAAATCTTCGGGCTGATAATTGGCGGCTTCTGGGTTGTCCTTCTGCTGCAATTCATTCAGCAAGGCCTGAATGCCAGACAGAGAAGGGGTCGGCTCAACGCGCATATGGCGGAGGACAATCAGGTCGTAGGTCAGCGCCAGCACGTCGGCCTGCTCCACCGGGTCGAGTTGGAGATAGGTTGCGATGGCGGCGATGGCCTTCTCCCTGTCCGCATGCATCGCAGCCACGGCTTCTGAAGTTGCCTGGATGTACCTCGCAACCAGGTCAGGGTGTTCTTCCAGAAACGCGCGTGTGGTGACAACGGCGGTGTGTTGGTAAGGCTCCTCAAGCTCCGCAAAGTCGAACAGCAGGTGGTAGCCGTCAGCCACCACTTGCATGGCCTGCGGCGGCGAGAGGATGGCGCCGGCGATGTTGCCGCTTTCCAACGCCGCCATGCGTTCGCTCTGCCCACCGATCGACAGAATGGCTACATCTCGGTCTGGCGTCAATCCGAATTCATCCAAGACGGCGACGGCTGCGGCATAGGAGCTTGACCCCGGGCCGCTGACGGCCAGCGCCTGTCCCACCAAATCGGCGGGGGTGCGAACATCGGGACGGGTGATCAAATAATAGGGTTGCTGGTTGATGACGCCGCCTACGAAGACAACTTCAGCGCCGGCGATAGCTGCGCTCACCACGGCGGCGCCGGCGATCTGACAAAGGTCGACGTCGCCTGCAATGAGCGCCGTCACAGCCGTCGAACCACCGCTAATTTCAGATACGGTCACATCGAGATCGTACTTGGCAAAAAGCCCTTCCGCCAACGCATATTGAACATTCATTTGGGTGGGGCTGGCGGAACTCGTGCAGACGTTCAGCCGGTTTGTCGCCTGCCCCGCAGGTGTAAATCCGGGCTGGACACCCACGCAGGCGCCGAGACTGAGCACAGTCACGCCTGCCGTGATCAGGATGATCAGCTTGTACACTGAGCGGCGGATGTTCCACATCGTTTTCCCCCTTTTCACGCATAGACAGGTTCAGCACGGTCAGCCACAGGCGCGCCCACCTCGCGCATCTGCTGCCGCCATGATCGCGCATAGCGCCCGCCCAATGCCACCAACTCCGCATGGGTGCCCGACTCCACGATCTGACCCTCTTCCATCACGTGGATCACGTCGGCCTGCATGGCGGTGGTGAAACGATGGGTGATGATGAGTGCGGTGCGGTCTTCGACCAGGCTGCGGAACCGATTCATCCAGTCATTCTCTGCCCAGGAATCCATGGCGCTGGTCGGCTCGTCGAGGATCACCAGGTCAGACTCGCGGATAAAGGCGCGGGCCAATGCCAGCCGCTGCCACTCGCCGGTGCTCAATTGCGTGTAGCCAAACCACTTGCCGAGCACCGTGGCGTACCCCTGGGGCAGCTTGTCGATGATCCCGGCGGCGCCGGCGCCCTGCGCCGCCCGCTCGATCTCCGCCTGGGTGAAGGATCGCCTGAAGTCGCCAAAGGCAATGTTGGTGGTCACGTCTTCATGATAGGCCTGAGGCTGCTGGAAGAGCACGCTGATGCGCCGGCGCAGGTCCTGTTGGCGCAAGGCGCGCAGGTCGATCCCATCCCAGGTGATGGCGCCCTGCTGCGGATCGTAGAATCGACAGAGCAGCTTGAGCAGCGTGCTCTTGCCCGCGCCGTTCTCGCCGACCAATGCGACAATCTGCCGCGCCGGAATCGTCAAGTTGAAGTCATGCAGGGCGACGCGGTCGCTGTAGGGATATTGGAACGTCACATTGTTTAGGGTAATGCCTTCGTGCAAACCGTTGGGGATGGTGGCCGGCGCGGCGGGGTCGTGGGTCATCGGCTCCAGTTCAAGGAAGGTGAAGAGATCTTCGAGGAACAGCAGGTTGCGATAGATCTCTCCTGCGCCGGTGAGCAGACTCTGCATCAGCGCCTGCCCCTGGGCCATCGCCTGGTACAACATCGCCATGTCGCCGAGATCGTAGTAGCCCTGCAACGCCTGCCAGGCGATCCAGACCAGCGCGGCGGCCATGGTCAGCAGGCCGGCGATGACCGCCGCGATCTGCGCCAGGGTCTGGTTGCGCACGAGGCGCAGTCGCTCGCCGCGCAGTTGGCCGCGCAGCGTGGCATAGGCGGTCGTGAAATAGCCGCCCAGGTCGAAGAGCCGCATTTCGGGCGCCGTGTCATCGCGAATCAGGGTGTGGTGGTAGACAGCCAGGCGCCGTTCGTTGATGGTGTTGCGCAGGCGCCAGCGGTGAAATTCGACCGTCGATTGCAGCGCCACCCAGAGCGCAGGCAGCGTGCCCAGCAGCAGCACGATGGGTAGCCACCACGCAAAGGTGAGCAGCACGCCCGCCATCGCCACCAGGGTGATGGTGTTCTGCAGCAGTTTGCTGATGCTGTCGAGCAGCCCAATGGGGCGGTCGATGGCGTCGACGCTGGCGCGCTGCAGCTGGTCGTAGTAGGTGGGCGACTCGAAAAACTGCATGTCCAGCGTCAGC
>JAPKMV010000278.1 GCA_026645635.1 Caldilineaceae bacterium | reverse complement strand
CTTTCGCACATTTCGTGGCTATCGTGTTCTAAACACTTCTGCGCCTTTGCGTTCAAAACGCCCTTTTCAAACGGTTTCTATGGGAGACTTGACAATGACGAAGTCGATCACAGTAGTGAATACAACGCGCGGCACAACGCTGTTGGCGACGGGGCGGATGGCCGACAACTTCTTCACGCGGCTGCGCGGGTTGATCGGCGTGAAGGAATTGCCCGCTGGCGCGGGCATCTTGATCCGGCCCTGCAATGGAGTGCATTGCATGTTTATGTCGATCCCCATCGACGTAGTCTATCTTGACAAGAACGACCGGGTCATTGCCCTGGATCGGGCGATGAAACCGTGGGCCATCGGCAAGATCTACCGCAACGGCGCGTATGTGGTCGAGGGGCCGGTGGGGATGATCGACGCATCGGGCACACAGGTGGGGGATCAGTTGCGAGTAGAAAGATAACACCATGCAATTCGACCTTGTCTTTGAGGGCGGCGGCATCCGCGGCATCGTCTTTGTGGGTGCGCTGCGCGAATTTGCCCGGCGCGGGCACACACCGGGGCGCATCATGGGCGCCTCCGCCGGCGCGATCACGGCGACGGCGCTGGCCGTGGGCTATGACGCCGACGAGATGTTTGCAGCACTGACGGAGCGTGTCGACGGTCAGCCGGTCTTTGCCCGCTTTCTGGAGCAGCCACAGCGCTTCGACAGCGCCACGCTTGACCGCAGCAGCCTGCGTGCTTGGCTGCGCAATGCAGATCTGCCTATTGTGCCCGACCGTGTGGAGGAGAATTTCGACGGTTGGGTGGTGGATACGCTGCTCCAGGCGCCGATCTTCCGCCATGTTTTCTCGCTGGTGGAACTGGGCGGCTGGTTCGCTGCCGACGAAATCGTGGCGTGGATGGAACGGATGCTGGATGCAGGCAGCTTGCGCGGGCAGCCGCGGCGCTTCAGCCGCGCCACGCTGGCCGAACTCTATGCAGTGACCCAGGTGGATTTGACGCTGCTGGCCACGGATGTGACCGATGGCCGCTTGCTGGTGCTCAACCACCGCACGGCGCCCGACTGTCCTGTAGTCTGGGCGGTGCGCATGTCGATGGGCATTCCTTTTCTCTGGCAGGAGGTGCTCTGGCGCCAGGAGTGGGGCAGCTATCGCGGCAAGGAGATTATCGGCCATGCGGTGGTCGATGGCGGCGTACTCGCGAATTTTCCCATCGAACTCTTTATCACCGACGCGGCGATGTGGACGGCGGTGATGGGGCCGAAGCAGCACAATCACCTGATCGGGCTGCTGATCGACGATGCGCGCGCCGTGCCGGGTGCGTCCGCGCCGCCGGCGGGCCAGTCTGGCGGACTGGCACAGCTCGCCACCTTCCGCCGCATCAACGCCGTGATCAACACGATGCTGTCGGCGCGCGACAAAGCGGTGATCGAAGCCTACGAGCGCTTCGTGGTGCGGCTGCCGGCCAAAGGCTACGGCGTCACCGAATTTGACTTGAGTGACGCACGGCGCGACATTCTGGTGGCGGCCGGTGAGCAGACGATGTGCGACTACCTGGACGTCGTGGAACTGGCCCCGCCGATGGCGCTGACCGCACCGGAGCCGCTGGCCTTCACGCGCCAGGCGGATGAGGTGGCGGCGCGGATTCTGGGGGAGTAGGAATAGGCAGCGAGATTGTCAACCCAAAGAGCACGGATCAGGAGAATAAACGGATTGGCCACTTGACGGCACATCCGATCCGCTTGTCCTCCTGATCCGTGCTCTACAGTTCAGATCTCCCCGACCGGGATGGAGCGAACGGTGGCTGTCAGCGGCAACGACTGCTGCGCCAGGCAGATTAACCCGCCAGGGCCGATAGGCAGCCCTAACCGCTCCAGCGTCTGGAAGTGGCGCACATCTTCCGGGCGCGGTGACGCCGTCTTTTTAATCTCCAACGGATAGACAACCCCGTCTTGCAGGATCAACAGGTCAATTTCGCGTTGGTCTTTGTCACGATAGTAGTAAAGCTCAGGCTGCCGTCCGCTGTGCCAGTAGCCCTTGAGCAGTTCCGCCACGACCCAGGTTTCCAGCAGCGCACCTGACATGGCGCCTGCCTCCAGCGTCTCCGGGCTGCTCCAACCGGTCAGGTATGCCGCAAGACCGGTCTCCAGGAAGTAGAGTTTCGGGGTCTTGACGAGGCGCTTGCTGATGTTGGCGTGATACGGCGCCAGCAGATAGACCACCCCAGCCGTCTGTAAAATGGACAGCCAATGTTTGGCCGTATTGGGCGCCACGTCGGCGTCGCGCGCCATATCAGCCAGGTTCAGAATCTGGCCGGTGCGGGCGGCGGTCGTGCGCAAAAAGCGCAGGAACGCCATCTCATCGCCCACGCGAGCCAGATCGCGCACATCACGCTGCAGATAGGTCTGGGTGTAGGAACTGTAGAACAGATCGCGGTCGATGGCGTCGTTGATAGCAATCGCCGGCAACGTCCCGCGCCAGATCAACCGATAGAGCGCTGGCAAGGTAAATTGGCTTTCGGCCTTCATGCTGCGTTCGACAGGGGCGGCGCCGGGCAAAAACGGCTGCACCCTGACCCCCTCCCCAAGCAGTTCACGCCGAGATAACCCCAAAAGCTGCAATACCGCGACACGACCAGCCAACGATTCGGCGACTCCCTGCATGAGGTGAAACTGCTGCGAGCCGGTGAGCCAGAACATTCCTGATTCAAGGTCGCGATCCACCGCCATTTTGATGTAGGGGAACAGTTCTGCCGCTGCGTACTGCACTTCGTCGATCAACACGGGTGGGGGAAAGCGTTGCAGAAAGAGCGCCGGATCGGTCTTGGCTAGATTCAGCACCAGCGGGTCGTCCAAGGTGACAAACCTGCGGTGATCTGCGCTGATGTGTTTGAACAGCGTCGTCTTGCCGACCTGTCTGGCGCCGGTCAACCAGACCACTGAAAATTGTTGGCTGGCCTGGCGAATGTATGGCTCGAGCGTGCGTGGAAGATACATAAGCGTCCTTCTATTGGGCAAATCCGCAGTGCAACTGCATATTAGCCGATAGTGTTGCGTAGGTCAACTTGGGTGGTTTGCACCGCTGCGCAGTTCGGCCGCCCACGCGCGCCAAGAATGGGCTATTTGTCCGATGACAGAACGGATCGCTCCACCTATACTTGAAATGATGCGCCATTACTGGAAATTCCAGCCGCCCACCGTGGTGCTCCGGCAATTGCCCGTCGAACTTGGGTGGACTGTCCATAGGAGTACAAAACGATGTCGCCACTCCCTATTCCCCGTTTCCTCCTGGCCGTGGCCCTGGTCTGTCTGAGCGTGTTGCTTGTTGCGAGTTCTGCCGTGCGCGCCCAGGATCGGGCAGCGGCAGGCGCCGCGGCGACGCCAGATGCGCCGCTGCTGATTGCACCCACCAACACGGCGCTCACGACCGGTGCCAGCCATCCACCGCTGGGCGTGCCGACGCTGGCCTGGAACCCGGTGAGTGGCGCCACCAAGTATCAGGTGCAGATCAGCGTTGCCGATGGCTTTGCCAGCACTGTCGTGAGCATCGAAACGGAAAACAGCAGCTATGCGCCGCTCCTCGCCCTGGGCAATGGCATCTTCTACTGGCGGGTGCGGGCGGCGGCCGGCGCCGTCTGGGGTCCGTATTCCGAGGTGTGGAGTTTCGAGGTCGACTGGAGCGCCGGGGGGGTGCTGCGTCCGGAATTGAACTCGCCAGGAGATGGTGAAGAGCGCGCTGCCTTTGCGCACGCTGACTTCTCCTGGACGTCTGTGCCAGGCGCCGCCACCTACAATTTTCAGATCGCGCGCGATTACGACATGGCAAACGTGGTCTACAGCGCGGTGACCGTCGCACCACACCACACCCCACTACAGCGGCTGGATGGCAATCTCTACTATTGGCGCGTGACGCCGATTGATAACAAGGGTCACGCTGGCGCAGCCAGCGAAGTCTGGTCGTTCATCTTCAATTGGAGCACACCGCCAGGACTAATCAACCCTGCTGACCGGGCAGAGTTGCCCTTTGCACCACGTTTCTCGTGGACTGCCGTTGAGTCTGCGAAGGAGTATCGGCTGCAGATCAGCACACAGGATAATTTCGTGGTCTACGAGCAGATCGTCACGCGCAACACTGATTACACGCCGGTAGCGGCGCTGATCAACGACCGGGACTACTTCTGGCGGGTGCAGGCGGTGGATCAGCGTGGTGCGGCGTCGCCGTGGAGCACCACAAGACGGTTTCGCACCCGGTGGATCTTTCAGCCTCAACTGCTCTCACCAGCCAACAACAGCCTGCATCTCGCCTATCCATTCTTCTCCTGGGCGCCGGTGCCCGGCGCAGAACGATATCAAATTCAGATTGCGGCCAACAACGCGTTCAACCCCAAAATTGTCGATACGACGCTCTACAATGTCACCAACTACATTCAACCGCAGTGGACGTCAGCCATAGCCGATGCCGCATATTACTGGCGAGTGCTTGCTATCGACGCCCAGGGCAATGTCACCCCGTGGAGTGAGACCTGGTCGTTTCAGTTCTCTGACCCGACTGGCGTCTTGGGCGATGCACGGGCCACCACGCCGAATCTGGTCTATCCGCTGCCCTATTACCGCCCTGACGCAGCAAACATGCCCACCCACGGCGATCGTTCGTTTGCCTGGCCGCTCTTCATGTGGGACACCGCACACGATGTGATTGCTCCAATCACGGGCTCTGCCGTTACGCCGGTCGACTATTACCGGCTGGAGGTGGACAATGACCCTGACATGCTGTCACCCAATTTTATCATCGACACGGCTGGAATCGCTGCCGCGCCGACCCAAGATCATCCTTTTGCTGAACTTCAGGAGGGCACGCTCTACTACTGGCAGGTGACTGCCTTGCGCAACGGCTTTGAGGTAGGCAGCAAAATCAAGTGGACAACCCACTACAATCCTGCTGTGTCACAACTGCCGGTGACAACCACCGCCGTTCCCATCTATCCCGATGACGGATTTGAAGCAGTGGCACAGCCGCCTGTACTCGGCTGGCTGCCCATCACAGGCACAACCCACTATCGCGTCCAGGTGGCGCGGGATGCAGCGTTTACGTCCATCGTCGATGAAGCCGCGGCGCTCTCCGTCAATTATGTCCCCTGGCAGGGCCGGCGAACGGCTATGCCCTTTGGCGTCTACTGGTGGCGTGTTCGGGGCGAAGACGCCAACAACACCCCGGTCAGCGACTGGAGCGCGGCCCGGCGCTTCCATCTCTCGGTTGAGCTATCCATTGGCAACGTCTACGACTTCTCACCGCCAGAGCAGTTGGTCACCGACCCTATTGGTCGCACCCGTGTCGCAAGCAGCCCAAGTGGGCCAGACAATGCTTTCGCCCTTCACGACCTGTACGTCGTGGCTGACCGCCAGTTGCGAAATCCCAATCAACACTGGGTTGTTGCGTTTACCACAGGCGCAGGCGCAGATGATGCGATTCGCTATGCCCTCTACTTCGATACGGACCATGTTGAGGGCAGCGGCGGCGCAAGCGATCC
>JAPKMV010000277.1 GCA_026645635.1 Caldilineaceae bacterium | reverse complement strand
ATAAGGTCTGACTTGTATAAGTTCAACTTATGGAAATGATAAGCGATTGGGGCGCACTAGGCAAGCCGGATCGGGTGTATGCTCTGCATGTTTGATGGATTTCGCGCCTGAGTGCCAGCGCATGAGTGCAAATAGAGGGAGAACAAGACGCTATGAGCTTTTTATCACGATGGTTGGGCGGCGGTCAGACGGCCTCACACCCTCTGATCCAGCCGGCCGATTACCAGGCCCGCTTTGTGACCGACAAGCAGGCGCACACGTTGGTGGATGTGCGCACGGCCGAGGAATTCCAGTCCGGCTACATCCCCGGCGCGATCAACATCTCGCTGCAAGAATTGGGTCAGAAGATGAACAAGATCCCCAAGGACAAGCCGGTGGTCGTCTACTGCCGCAGCGGCAACCGCAGCGCGTATGCGGCGCAGGCGCTGCTCCAGGCCGGCTATGCGGACGTGATGGATCTGGGCGGCATCATCGAATGGGCGCGGGCCGGACTGCCGATCAAGCGGTGAGTTGGGCAAGAGAGTGAAAAGGAGCTGCGATCATGTTATTGAAATACTTTTATGATGAGAAGTTGGCCCAGGCATCCTATCTGGTGGGCTGTGTGGCGACGGGCGAGGCGCTGGTCGTCGATCCCGCCCGCAACGTGGCGCCCTATCTGCGCCTGGCGGAGCAGCACGGGCTGCGCATCACGCATGTAACCGAGACGCACATCCACGCCGACTTTGTGAGCGGCAGCCGCGAACTGGCCGCGGCCACCGGCGCCTCCATTTACCTGAGCGACATGGGCGACGCCAACTGGAAATATGCCTATGCCGACCAGCCCAACGTGATCCTGGTGCGCGACGGCGACGCCTGGAAGGTCGGCAACATCCAGGTGGAGGTGATGCACACGCCCGGCCACACGCCCGAACACATCGCTTTTCTGATCACCGACACCGCGGGCGCCAACCGCCCTATCGGCGTCTTCACCGGTGACTTTCTCTTTGTGGGCGATGTGGGCCGTCCCGACCTGCTGGAAGAGGCTGCCGGCTACAAGGGCACCAAAGAGATCGGCGCGCGCCAGCAGTTCCAGACGGTGCAGCGCTTCCAGCAACTGCCCGACTATCTGCAAATCTGGCCGGGCCACGGTGCAGGGAGCGCGTGCGGCAAGGCGCTGGGCGCGATTCCGTCCACGACGCTGGGCTACGAGAAGCTCTTCAACCCGGCTTTCCAGTTCAGCGACGAAAACGCTTTTGTGACCTGGCTGCTCGACGGCCAGCCGGAAGCGCCCAAATACTTCGCCCAGATGAAGAAAGTCAACAAACTGGGGCCGGCGCTGCTGGGCGAGTTGCCGCAGCCTGCCAACTTCGACCGCAAGACGCTGGACGCCGCAGTCGAAGATGGCTGCCAGGTCTTCGACTTGCGCAACCGCGGCCAGTTCGCCGCCGGCCACGTGCCGGGGACGATCAATGTGCCGGCGGACACTGATTCCTACATCACCTATCTCGGCTGGCTGGTGGACTACGAGCGCCCGGTCTATCTGGTGCTGCCGTCGGTGGACAAACTGCAGAGCATCCAGGCCGACCTGCACAGCATCGGCATCGACTACATGCCCGGCTACTTCAGCCCGGAAGTGATGCTCCACAACACCCAGGCGCTGCCCGTGATCACGGCGAAGGAACTGGCGCGCCGCCTGCCGCAGAACGGTATCACCGTGGTGGATGTGCGCGGGCGCAGCGAATACGCCGAGGGGCACATCGTCGGCGCCCGGCATATCCCGCTGGGCTATCTGGCTGATCGCTTGAACGAACTGCCTCGGGAAAGTACGGTGGTCACCCAATGCGCCAGCGGCTACCGTTCGCAGATTGCGGCCAGCCTGCTCCAGGCGCGCGGCTTCGAGAATATCATCACGCTCAACGAAGGCGTCGAGCGCTGGTCGGAACTGCTGCCGACGGAAAAAGCGTAAAGGAAGCCCTCGTGTTCGAGCAAGTGTTGGTCGATGTGTTGTTGGGTTTTACCATCGGTCTGTCGCTGGGGTTGTTGGGCGGCGGCGGCTCGATTCTCACGGTGCCGGCGCTGGTCTACGTGGTAGGCCAGTCGCCGCAGGCAGCCGTGACCGCGTCGCTGGTGATCGTAGGCGCCAACAGCGCCATGGGCGCGTTCATGCATCGCTCGCAGGGGACGCTCAACTGGAAAGTGGCGCTGACTTTTGGCGGCGTGGGGATGGCTGCTGCCTACCTGGCCGCCGGCTGGTCGAAGGCCATCCCGTCCGACGTGCTGATGATGCTCTTTGCCGTGCTCATGCTGGTGGTGGGGCTGTTCATGATGCTCAAGCCGACGCCGCTGGGCGGGGACGGCGGCCGCGGCTGGCTGGTGACGATCCTGAGCGGAGCGGGCGTCGGAGTGCTCACCGGTTTTCTTGGCGTGGGCGGCGGCTTCTTGATCGTGCCCGCACTGGTGATGCTGGTGGGGTTGCCTATGCGCCAGGCCGTCGGCACCTCGCTGGTGGTGATCGCCATGAACAGCCTGGCCGGCTTTCTGGGCCACCTGGACGGGCCGCCCATCGACCTGCGCGTCGTGGCGATCTTCGTCACCGCCGGGTTGACGGGCGCCTTCGTCGGCGCGCGGCTGACGCGTTTCGTCAAGCCGGAGCATCTCCGCAAGACCTTCGCCGCCTTTGTCATCGGTCTGGCGATCTTTCTGTTGGTTGATAATCTGAACAAAGTTGGTTGGATTTGAGGGAGTGAGACGATGCCGATTTTTGAGTTTATGTGTGTCAATTGTGGGAAATCCTTCGAGCATCTGGTGAGCAGCACGGTGAACAAGAAGTTCTCCACCTTCGGCGTGAAGGGCGGTTCCGCCGGCAGCAGCTTCTCCAGCGGCGACAACTGCGCCCCCAGCGGTGGTGGTTGAGGGGTCCGCTTCAAGAACTGACCGTGCGTCAGTCATAAACAAAAACGGCTCGGTGCAGAATCTTCTGCGCCGAGCCGTTTGCTTTAGAGACTGTTTCAGAAGGTCTTTTTGAGGCAGAGTGGCAGAGGCTCGCAGAGGAACAACAGACGAGTTTCGCAGGCGCGTTCTCTGCGTCCCTGCGTCAAATCAGGTGGCTTTACAAACAGTTGCTTAGTTTTGCGAGCGCTGCTCCGCACTGGGGAGCACCAAACGCTCACCCGCACATTGCGCAGAGTTTCGCAGATGGCAAACATCAAATCTGCGTCATCTGCGTCAATCTGCGGATAGTGTTTGCGTTGTTGCGAAACCTACCTATGTGCGCCCACCTGTATTAGCCACCCTGCGCAAGCACTCGTCACGGTGCGGCATCGCGGCGGATGAGCGGGAAGTAGTAGATGTTGTCGTTGTCGCCGCCAGGCTGCCCATCGTGGCTCTGGATAATCGGCAGAAAGTGCATTGACGCAGTTGTCGCAATGCGGCTGAAGAACGCATACTCGCCAGGGCGCGTGATGGTGTAGCTGACCCGATTCGCCGCACTGTCGCGTTCGCTCGTGGTGATGCCCGCGGCGCTCCACGCACCGGCAATGGCGTCCCAGCGCAGCAGCGTGATCTCCTGCTCGCTCAGGCCGGCGAGTTCGCCATCGCCGTAGCGCCAGACCAATTGCAACGGTTGAGCCAGGGTGATGTTGCTCGCCGCATTCTCGTTGACGTAGGCTTGCAGCGTAAAGCCCCGGTTGAGATAGCGCAGACCGCCGCCCGCCAAGTTGATGTTCGCTGCCGGTCGCAGCCAATTCAGATATGCCAGATAGAAGACCTCGTCCCCCGCCAGCGTCCCCGGATAGGCCAGAGGCGGCAGCGCAAGGTCGATGATCGATTGGCTCACGGCCACCGACGCCTCGACGGCGCGGCTGTTGTCCGCGACGAGCAGGGTAGGCGGCAGGCCGTGGTTGCGCACGCTGCTCACCACGACGCCGACGCGGCCCAGCCCGGGCGCATCCTGCGGGTCGCGCACGACGTAGGTAAACGACTCGAAACCGGAGAAAGCGGGCGACGGAATGTAGACGATGCGCCCGCCGACGATCCCGGCGTCGCCGTTCGCCGGCTGAGACACGGACGAGAGCGCCAACGGGTCGCCGTCCAGATCATAATCGTTGGCCAGCGCGTCGATCACCACAGACTCCCCTTGCAGGACGCCGGCCGGGTCGAAGCCTGGCTCCGGCGCAGCATTGCCCCCCACGATCACCGTAGGCGTCGGCGAAGGCGTGGGGGAGGGCGTCGGTGAAGGCGACGGCGTCTGGGTGGGTGTGGGGGAGGGCGTCGGCGAAGGCGGCGTGCCGGTGGGCGACGGCGTCGGGCTGGGCATGGGCGTAGCGGTCGGCTCGACCACCGGCGAGTCGCCGATCAGCACGCCGCCGCCGAGGGCGGCGCCTGGCACATCGCGACCCTCCGGGTTGCCGAAACTGCTGCGCGGCAGCTCGGCGAAGCCCACCGGCGCGTAAATCTGCCCGCCCTGGGCTGGTGCGCAGCGTGTGGTGAAGGTCATCGTCACCACTGGCCCAGCCGTCAGCACGGAGATCGGCGGGCTGTAGTCCGCAATCACAAAGATCAACTCGGCGTTGGGATCGTCAGGTCGCACGCTCACTGAGCCGCGGAAGCCGGGCAACGGCGCAAACTCGACGCCATTGGGGGTTCCATCGCCGCTGCTGTCGGTGAAATCGAAAACCAGGCAGTTCTGGTCGAAGTTGATGGGAAAGGCGAGGCCGGAGATGCGTTCGCCTGCCGGTGTCAGCACTACTGGCACGCGCACGGTCGAGTCTGGCCCGCTCAGGATATTGTTGGGAATCGCAAGTTGCGGAATCGTGGCGTCTGGCGCATCCGCGGCGTAGGAGTTCGTCGCCCACAGCAATGCGCCGACGAGCAGCAGACTCGTCAGCAGCATCCCTATCAGATTGCGCACCCGCCACCGTCCATAGCCAGTCATCGTGCGTGCCCAAGCCTTCAAACAACGATCCCGGTCACCCCGTCGTCCATCGAATGGTCAGCGACGCTGGGGCAACCGGGATCGGGTCAAGCTCTTCAGTTTGCCTTTGCGGCGGTCTTCAAGGCGGCAGCGCCCCTCGCTGTCATCTCGTTGACCGCCGCCTTGCCCCGCGCTCCTCGGTGCTCCAGCGCTTACCGCGTCACTGCCGGCAAGAAGAGACGCTGCACTGCCTGCGCCAGCCCCTGCCCGTATTCCACCACGACCGGCAGCGTTGTCGCCGCGCCGTCGCCGATGGAGACATTCGTCAGCGTGATCTTCGGGTCGCCGTCGCCGATCTTGGTGAAGCGCACCGTCGCCAGCACGCCGTCGCCGATGGCGCTGAGCGGCGCCGTCGTGTCCACCAGGGCGAAGTCGACCTGGTCGTCGAGGAAGCTGATCTGCGCCAGCTTCAGATAATCGGCCGGGCCGTTGAGGACGATGGCATCCGGGATGCCGTCCTGGTTGGCGTCGGTCGGGTCGATGGTCATCTGCGCCGGGTCGTAGGTCAAGCGGAAAGCGGCGCCGGCAGCGCGATTGTCACTCGCCAGGTTCAGCGTCACCTCGACGGTG
>JAPKMV010000276.1 GCA_026645635.1 Caldilineaceae bacterium | reverse complement strand
CGGCACGCCATCCACCTTCTGCAGCACCTGGACAAGCTGCCCGCCGTCCAGTTCGGCCAGTTCCGCCAGCGTCAACCCGGCATAGGCGGCAAAGAGCAGAAACGTCTCGTTGAGCGGCGGGCGGCGCAGCTCGACCACCGGCAGCGCCGGGCTGCCCACATCCACCTGGGAGGTGACGAGCAGCAGCGGGCGGCTGCGGCTGGCGGCCAGCCGCTCCAGCAGGCTGCGCACCGCCAGCCCACCGCCGTGAATGGCGTTCTCCGCCTCGTCCAGCAGCAGCAGGCAGCGCCGCGGCAGCCGCTCCGCCAGCCACAGATCCGCGGCGGCCGGGTCGGTGGGCAAATCGCCGGGCGCCAGCCCCAGGCTCAGCGCCACCGCGCTGCGCACATCCGCCGCGCCGCGGGCGTCGCGCAGCGCCACAAAGTACGCCAGCGCCGGGTCGCACCAGCCCCGCTCGGCCAGCCAGCGGCTCACCTCACGCGCGCTGGCCGTCTTGCCGATGCCGCTGACGCCGCGGATCAGCACGGCGCGGCGTTCGGCCAGCCGTTCGACGATGGCCAGCTTGTCCGGCCCGCGGCCGATGTAGCCCACGGCCGGCGCCTCGAACCCCGGCTGGCTGATGGCGGGCAGATCGGCAAAGAGCAGCTCGCCCGCGGCCGGCGCCGGGAAGAGCGCCACGGCGTGGTCGCCGTCCGCCGGCAGGAGGCGGAACTTGGCCACCTCCGCCGCGGCCAGTTGACCCAGGCGGGCGTCGGTGCGCACGGCGTTGCAGCCTGCGCTGAATGCCGCCGCCACCGTGCCGCCGGTCAGCAGCGTGCGGTAGAAGCGGCCGTAGAACTTGACCGCCGCGATCTCGTAGACGCTTTCGTCGGCTTCGATGGCGACGGCGTGGCGCACGCCCAGCGCGGTCAGCGCCGCGGCGATCCGTTCCGAATGGCAGGCGGAGAGGATGGCCAGGTCGAACTCCAGCGCGCCGGTGGGCGCCAGCGTGGCAGCCAGCACCGCCGGCTCCATCGCCCGCGCCGCGCCGCTGCGCCGCTCGAAGGCCAGGCGCCCGTCGTCCCCGTCACCGTCGGGCGGGCTGCCGTGGCCGATAAAATGCAGGAGCTGAAACCGCGGCCGGTCATGGCGGGCGAGCCGGTCGCTCACCGCGTCCACCTCAGCGACGGCGACGGCGACGTGCGCGGCGTAGGGCAGGTCGTGAACCGCCTCGCGCAGCGCGGCCAGGTGGGTTGCTCACCAACACCAGGACGCCGGGCAGGACAGCGGGGGCAGGCGTCGTGTTCATGCCGCGGCGCCTGCGCTGTTCTGATCCTTGCGTTCCTTCTTCACCAAATCGTTCAGCGTGTCGCGGCCAAAATAGTTATACATTATGGCGATCAGCATTGTCTTCTTGATGGTGTCATCGATGTTCTGGCGCTGCATGATCTCGTCCACGTAGGAGTCGTCGGGCATCTTCTGCTCCTCTTGCAGAGGCGAGAGCACCAGCGCCTGACGGGCGTGGCGCTCCAGTGTCTTGAGGCTCAGCGTGCTCAGCTCGCCGGCCAGCGCCAGCCGCTGCCGCGTCAGCACACCGTTGATCATGAGCTGCGCCAGGTTCTGGATGCGCGCGTAGACCTCCTCGAAGCGCACCATCGCCTCTTTCTGCCCCTGGTTGTCGATGGGCTGGCTCAGCTTGATGCTGGTGTTGCGCAGCACCGTGGGCCAGGCCAGGCCGACCAGGATCGCCGCGCCCCAGGCATTGGCGGAAGGAATCAGCGCGGCCACCAGCAGATAGCTGAGCAGCGCGGCCAGGAAGTTGACGCCGATGAGCATCCACGCGCCGGCTGTGCGCAGCGCGCGCCAGGTGTCCAGGTTGAACTTGCCGATGATCTCGCTGAAGCCCCAGATCGCGCTGATCAGCCCGGCGAGCAGGCCATAGCCGGCCAGGGTGGCAAGGTTGAGTGTCATGTTGGGATCGGTGGTGGGCATGGTGTGCTCCCTAAGATTTGTCGGTGAAGCGGGCACATTTCAACGCAGTGGCGCAGAGATGCAGAGAAACGCAGAGAAAGTGGGCAGAGCAGGCCGCTCAGTTTTCCTCTGCGAGCCTCTGCATCTCCGCGTCTCTGCGTCAAAAAAGTCTCTCAGCCAATCGTCTCTCAATCGGCGCCTGCCGCGGCGCTGAGTTGCTGCAGGATGCCCAGCGCCTCCTCGTAGCGCTGCGTGGCCAGGGCCAGGTCGCCCTGCTGTTTGGCCAGGTCGGCCAGTTGCATGAGCAGCTCGTACTGCTGGCGCAGCGGATCCAGGGGCGGCGGCGCGGCGGCCGCAGCCGGTGCAGCCAGCCCGGCCGCGCCGCGCGGGGTCACGCTCATGGTGACGGCGGCGCTCTCCTCGCCGCGCTGGGCGCGCTGGAAGTCCGGCAGTCTGACGACGCCTGCCACCTGTTGGCCCAGGGACGTGAGTTGGAAAAGGCTGCTGCCGGCCAGCGTGTTGACGCGCGCCAGATTGCGGCTCACCAAATCTTGGATCGGCGCCTCCACGTCTTCGGGGAACTTGCGCACGCGCACCGCCACATCCAGCAGCGTGCCGGGACGGTTGTCCAGCGCCAGCAGCAGGCTGCGCTCCATATCAGGCAGCCCCACCGCCACGCCGTAGGCCATTGCATCGTCCATTCGTGAGTTGACCATTGGAATGCCTTTCGCTGTGTGCCGAAACCAAGTAACCGTAGTATAGCACAAAGAGAAAACAACAACGGATGGCTTCCCCTCGCCCCTCAAATCCAAATTGTGAATTGTGAACTGTCAATTGCGAATTGTGAAGTAGATGCCTCGCCCCTCGCCCCTCGCCCCTCAATTCATCTTCCGTGCTATACTACCCCAAAATCAACCTTTCACACCGAGGTGATCCATGTCCCACTACACCGGCTTTGCGCCGCCTATCGCCTTTCACACCAACATCTTGACCATCTTTCCCCATTTCCAGCCGTGGAGCCTGCCCAAACTGGCGCGCTGGGCGGTGGAAAACGGCTTTGCCGGGCTGGAAGTCGGCCCTGCGGTGCCGCTGGTCGCTGCGGACTTCGCCGCCGCGCGCGCAGCCGGCGCCACGATCTTCTGCCTCACCTACGGGCGCAACGTGCTGGCCGGCGACCCGGCGGAGCGGGCGCTGCACCAGCGCAACGTCCTCGACCGCGTGCGCTTTGCCGGCGAGCAGGGCATCCCGCTGGTGGTGCTGGCCACCGGCCGCGCGCCGGGCAAGACGCTGCGCCAGAACCTGCCCGCAGTGGTGGAGTGGCTGGGCGAGCAGGTGCTGCCGCTGGCGCGCCAGGGCGGTGTCACCGTGGCCATCGAGAACTGCCCGGCGGTGGGCAACATCGCCACCAGCCCGGCGATGTGGCACACACTCTTCGACGGCGCGCTGCCGGAGCTGGCGCTGGGCTTCGACCCCAGCCACCTGGTCTGGCAGTTTGTCGATCCCTACGCCGCGCTGCGCGACTTCGGCCACAAGGTGCGCCACGTCCACGTCAAAGACACCGCCATCGACCGCGCCCGGCTCGCCGTGGAGGGCATCGACGGCGAAGGGTGGTGGCGCTACACGCTGCCCGGCTGGGGCGAGTTGAACTGGGCCGCGCTCATCGCCGGGCTGCAGCAGGCCGACTACGCCGGCTGTCTCAGCATCGAGCACGAGGACGCGCTCTGGGATCGCAACGAGGGGCAGGTGCTCCAGTCGCTGCTCTGGAGCAAGCGCTTCCTGGAACGCTATCTGGCTGAGCCGGTCGAGATTCCGCCGGTCGAAGCCCACGCGCCGGAGGCGGTCGCCGGCGTCAAGCCGATATAGGAAGGGCGAGGAACGCTGTCTTGGAAACTGTTTGTAAAGTCACCCCCACTTTGACGCAGCGGCGCAGAGATGCAGAGAAACGCAGAGAAACAGCCGCAGACTCGCACCGAATTTCTCTCTGCGAACCTCTGCGTCCCCGCTTCTCTGCGTCAAAGGAATCTTTACGAACAGTTTCTCAGCGGCGGCTGATCTCCAGCAGCGGAGCGTCGAAGAAGCTGGCGATCTCCACCGCCTGCCGTTCGATGGCGGCGGTGACGTGGGCAGGCAGCGGCGCAAAAGGTTCGACGGCGATGATGAGCCCGCGGGCTTTGCGCTCGTAGCGCCAGGTGGCCACCGCGACGCCGCGGTCGAGCACAATGCCCTCGATGTGCCCGGCGATGCGGAAGACGCGCTTGTGATATTCCGGCGCAACGATCCAGCCTTTCTCTTTGTGGCCGAGGAGCAGCGGCTCGAAGCGGTAGAGCATGTGCACCGCCTCGCCCAGGTCCTGCGGCGGGTGCGCCAGATCGTCCAGGTCGGCGGGCAGCATGAAGCGTTCGACGCCCTCCACTGCCACAGCCGCCAGTTCCCCTTGAAGCGCACCCCACCAGCGCCGCGCCGGCTCCGCATACCCGCCGCGCCAATACATGAAATCGTTCACCGTGACCGGGCCGTAGGTGTGCACGAAGCGGCGCAGCAGCGACAGGTTGGCCGCGTCTGGGTCAGGCGGATTCCACACCAGGTCGGGCAGCCAGTATTCGCGCGCGGCAAACCTGCCCTCGTTCTCGGCGCGACCGGCGTGACAGGCATAGCCGCGCCGCACCAGGTCGGCGAAAAGGCCGCCCCAAGGCGAGAGGTGCTCATCATTGAGGTCGAGACCCGCGCGGCGCAGGTCGTTGCGCCCGATGATCTTCCGCTCGCCCAACAAGGCCGCGGTCTGTTCCACCAGCGCGTCATGGGCATCGAGCCGGTCTTCCCGCTCCGCGGTGCGGCCCCACCAGGTCTGGTTGGCGGCCAGCGCCGCATACACCAACGGCCACTCCGCGCTGGGGTAGAGGTGCAGTGTGTTGCGCTGTCCCCAGAGCTTGACCAGCGTGCGGTCGGTGAAAAGCAACTCCTCATAGCGGGTATGGGTGAAGCCGGCGGTGCGGTTCCAGAGCGCCAGACCCGCCGCGGGCAGAATCTGCGCCTGCACGCCGACCAACGCCGCCGCCGCATCTTCCGCCGTGGCGAAGGGGACGATCAGCCCCGAACGCAGCAGCCGATAGCGGCGCACCTGGTCGAGCGAGACGGTGTAGGAATGCGTGGTCATGGCGAAATCCAGGCTTGGCTGATACGAACAAACGTGCTAGACTGGCCTAGTGTAGCGCAAGCAGTGCGAAAGCTGAAATCGGATCATGACCCTGCACACCCTGCTCGACGACCTGCGCGGCGACCCGCGCTTCATGGCGACGGTGGCCGCCTGGCGCACGATGCCGGCGCAGCCCGCCCGCTACGCGCCAGCGCCGCCTGACCTGCATCCTGCGTTGGCGGAGATGCTGCATCAGCGCGGCATCGACTCGCTCTACACGCACCAGGCCGAAGCGGTCGCCCATGCCCTGGCCGGCGCCAACACCGCGGTCGTGACGCCCACCGCCAGCGGCAAGACGCTCTGCTACAACCTGCCCGTCTTCCACACCCTCCTCGGCGACACGGATGCGCGCGCCCTCTACCTCTTCCCCACCAAAGCCCTCGCCCACGACCAGCTCGCCGA
>JAPKMV010000275.1 GCA_026645635.1 Caldilineaceae bacterium | reverse complement strand
AGCAAACGCGAGGCAATCACCAGAAAATCCGCCAGCGCGCCCGGCTCGATCTCTTCCAACTGGCCCAGCGTCTGCAGATACTGGTTGGTGACGGCCATCAGGCTGATCGCGCTGATATCGAGTTGCTGGTTTTCGATCAGGTGGAGCAGCAGGTCGAGCGGCCCCTCGAACGCAGGCAGCGTGACGGCATAGGCCGCGCCCAGCACCTGGGGCCGGTTGGTGAGGGTCGTCATGCTCAGAAATCTACCTGAAAGGTGCGGAAGCGGCGGCCAATGCGCACCATCTCTGCCAGTTGCCGCCCGATCTCCCCGCTGTCGCGCCCGGCGATGCGCTCCACCTGGCAGCCGGTCTGCGCGAGACTCAGTTCGGCGCCGCGGCTGACGCCCGCCTCACCGCCGAGAATCGTCACAAACTCCGCGCTGCGCGCCTCATCCACGCTGTAGCCCACCGTTGGGCGAAAACGGTTCACATAGCCCAAGACATTGACCAGCGTCTCGCTGTCGTCGCCGCGGCCGGGAAGCAGCAGATAATGGCGCAGCAGCTTCAGCCCGCTGCCCTTCTCGATCTGCTCGATGCGTTCAAAGAGCAGGTCGCGCCAGCGGTTGCCCTGCGTCCACTCGCCGCCGGGACAGACAGTCATGTTGTCGGGAAATTCGCGGTGACCCCACACCCGCGCCAGCGGCGCCTTCAACTCCTGCATCAGCCAGGCGACCAGATGCGCGCCGGCGCGCAGTTGCGTCGATGTCGGAATCTTGCCGTTCATGAAACTGCCGGCAAAGGCGATGCCCACAGCATAACCATAATGGCGGGCGACATGATAGCTGGCCGTCTCCAGGTGATTGGTCTGCTCGATCACGCCGTCTTCCTGCACCAGAAAATGGTAGCCGATGCCCGGCCAGGGGTCTTTACCCCGCGCCGGGTCTGCGGCGATGTGCAGTTCGGCGATGCGCGCCGCAGGGAGGCGCGGCGGCGCGGCCGTGTGGTGAATGGCAATGTGCGTAATCTGGCTGAGCGGGCGGCGCTCATAGCGCAGGCTAGGATGGCGCGGCAGTTGGTCGATCACAGACTTGATTGGCGGCCTGGGCACGATGAAGGAAGGCGTCCGCTGCGCCGCGCGCGCTTCCACCTCGTCGCGCAGCCGCTGCACTTCCTCGACCAGTTCGACGCGCTGCCCGTCGGCCTGAGACAGCGCGCCCGCGGTCTGCGCCAGCTCGCGTTCCAGCACGGCGATGCGTTGACGCAGTTCCATTTCGATGCGCGGATCCACTGCGCCACCGCTGGCGCGGCGCACCGCGGTGAGCAACTGTTCCTTCCACGTCGCGCCGGTGAGCCACTCCGCCCCCGGCGACGATGTCTCCGGCAGCACCTCGCTGAGGCCGCGCACCGCGTCCAGCCCCAGGTGAGTGTAGCGCTGGAGCAGCCAGTTGAGCAGGCGTCCTCCCGCCGCCAGTTGTTCCGGTCGCGGCGACCCGCCCGCGCCGTAGTCGCCGGCAAACGCAATGTTAACGGCGCGCAGCAGATGGTCGGCGTCAGCGTCCGGCGCGCGGTCGAGCGGCTGCGTCTGGAAGACAGCGCCGCGGCCATCGATCACAAAGTCGAACAAGATGCCCGGCCACTCGGCGCGGTGCGCGTGGGCCAGCGCCTCCAGCGTCGTTTCCACCGGCATGGCCGTGTGATGCACGATCAGCGTGCGAATCTGGCTCTCGTCGCGCGGCGTGTAGCGCGCCTCGTCGCGCGGCAGGCTGCTGATGACGACGCTCAGCCGCAGCCCACCTTCGAGGAGAACGGGCTGCGCCTCCACCTGGCGGCGCAAGTCCAGCACCTCCTGCGCCGCGGCAGCCGCACGCTGGTTGAGACGCTCCTCCCGCTGCTGCGCCTCTGCGACCTGCACCAGCAGCGCCGCATTCTGCTGGCGCAAGTGGGCCAGTTGGTCATCCAGTTCGTTCAGCCGCCCGGCGTCCACGGCGCCCATGCCCAGCGCAGCGAGATGAAGCTGCACCTGTCGCGTCAGCACCTGCTTCCACGCCGCGCCCTTGTAGAAGGTCTCGCCGGGGCTGTCGCTGCGAATCAGTTCGCCCAGCCCGACGATGGCGTCGGCGGTCAGACCCAGGTTCTGCGCCAGCCACGCACAGAGGCGACCGGCCGCCTCCAACTGCGTCAAGGGCGGCGGCTGCTCGCCGAAATTGCCCGCCAGACAGATGTTGACGCCCTGTTCCGACCAGACCTGGTTCGGCTGGGCGACATCCTCCATGTCGGTGACGCGCAGAATCTGCCCGGCGGCATCCACCACGAAATCATAGGCGATGCCCGGATAACCGCGGCGGATGTGCGCCTGGGCGATGCGCTCCAGCGCCACATGCGGCTGCACCCCCGTGTGGCTGACCACGATGTAGCGAATCTGGTTCAGGTTGCGCCGAGCGTAGGGCGTCCCGCTGCGCGGCAGACGCCGGCTGATGTCGGTAAAGAGGCGCACCGGCAACTGCACCGCGGAGCCATCGGCGGCAACCTGGCTGGGCGGCGCTTCCACGGTCAGCCAGCGAGTCAGCGTCGGCGAGCCACTCTCCTTGAACCAGGCCACCCCCTCCTGCACCAGGTCGAGTTCCAGCGTATAGTTGCCCGGCTCCTCGGGCAGCGCAATGCGCGCTTCGATGGTGACGGTCTCGCCCGGCTGCACGTCTGCGGGGATGTCGGTGCGCAGGTCGCGGGCGGGCGTGGTCAGCAGCAGCCGCCGGTTGCGATAGTAGTGGTAGCCAAGCCGAAATGGGTTGCCGCCGCCCCAAGTCCACGCCTTGGCGCCGGCGTTGCGCAGCGTGATCTGCGCGGTGATGGTCTGGCCCACGCTGAGTCGCGCCGGAAACTTGTCCTCGATCCACTCGGCCAGGAAGGGCGGTGTGGCGGGCTGCCGGCGGCGGCGCACGAGCGGCGGCGGCAGCGGCGCCCCTCCTGGCGCTGAGACAGTCACCGGCGCTGCACCCGGGCCAGTCCCTGCGTCCTGCGGCGCGGGTTCCACCGGCGGCAGGTCGTCTTCCCAGCGATAGTCGTGGGTCAGGGCAAGGGCGAAATCCTCTTCGACGCCGGTGCGGCCGGCGATGTACCAGCGGTCGAGCTTTGGCCAGCGATACAGCGCAGCGCAATGGATGCGCACGACATCCGGCTGCTGGTTCCACGCATCCAACTCGGCGTAGAGCATCTGCACCCAGCCGGTGTTTTCGTCCGGCCACGGTTCGATTTGCCCCACTTCGGTCAGAAAAGCCGGCAGGTGACGCATCGTTTCCGGCACGGCCAGCAGGAAATCCTGATAGCAGCGCAACTGCTGGTGGCGCGCCTGAAACGGCGGCGCCAGCCGCGCCGGGCTGACGATCAGCTCAGGCGCGCTGCCGCCGGTGTAGGCGTGCAGGGCAAAGCCATCGCAGCCGGTGGGGGTCAGCAACTGCAAGATATCTTGAAAATATTGAACCCAATCGCCATTTGAGTTGCCAGGGTAGATCGTCTGCGTGTTCCACGGCGCGACTGGCGCGACCAGCACCAGGTCATCCTCGTGGCCGGGGAGGCGGCGGATGGCGTCGCGGCAGAGGCGGAAACAGCGGGCGTAGAGTTCCGGCGTGATCACCTCGCCGGGGCTGATGATGGCGCCGCGCGTCGTGCGGATCTCCCGCGAGCGGTCGGGCAGGACGTTGAAGCGCACCACCAGGCTGCGGCGCTGCGGATCGGCTTCGGCAGGCGGGGCGTGGCGGTGCGAGGCGTGGCGCGTCCAGTCCACCTTGATGCCCGGCCGCTCGATGGCGTAGTTCGGCTCGTTGCCGATCACCCAGATCTTGCAGCCGCGGCTGGCCGCGACGAAGTTACTCACGCGGCGGGCGAAAGCCTCGTACTGGCTACTGTGGGGGATGGCGCCGTCGGGTTCGTAGCCGTGATTCAGCCGCACGATGATGCCCAGCCCGCGGTCGGCATAGCCGGTGTAGTCGACGCTGGAGAGTTCTTCCGGGTCGTGGCCAAGCACTTCCGAGAAGACGATCCAACCCGGCCGCCCGGCATCGAACATATACTGCTCGCCACCCGGCTCGTGGATGCCGAAGATATAGGGTGAATCGATCAGCCGGCGCGACATCGGCGCTCCTCACAGTTCATCATGAGGAAGGATTATACCGCGGCACGCTGCGCCGGGCAGTCTGGCGCGGGCGCTGATCTACGGTCGTCGATAGCTCGGCGTATCGCCCATGCCCGACGGCGGCAAGGTCGGCGCAACCTGCGCCAACGCACCGCGCAGGGAGTCTGTGGCCATCAGCACCCGACGCGGCAGACGGAATGACTGCGGCGGCAGGTAAGGCAGCGGGTCAGAGAAGCCGCCCCACCCGTCGCGGCGGTCGTATGGGTTGATGCGGATCGCAAAGTGCAGATGCGGCCCGCTGCTGGCGCCTGTGTTGCCGGAGAAGCCGACAAACTGGCCGCGCCCTACCACCTGCCCCGGCGTCACGCCGTTGGCGTCAAGATGGGCGTAGATCGATTCGCCCCAGGCGTGGCGCAGCAGCACGAAGTTGCCAAAGCCGCCCGCTTCGAACTCGGCGCGCGCCACCACGGCATCATCGACGGCGAAGAGCAGCGTCCGCATCGGCGTCATGAAATCAATCCCGTTGTGTCCCAGCAGTGCGACGCCGTCATATTTGAACTGGCTGTAGAAGTCCGGGTTTTCTCCCCAGAGTTGGGAGATGTCGAACGCCAGGTCGGTGATCGGCGCCAGGTAAAGACCGCGCGCCGGGTCGGGCACCTGCGTGCCGGGCAACTGCGGCGGCATCACCAACAGCGGCTGACCCGTAGGGTCGGTCTCGGCGACCTGCCCGACCAGAGCCTCGCCGGTCGGGCTGATGCCGCCGGTCATGCGCCACGTCAGGTTGTCGGCCTGCTGCGGGTCGCCCTGCACATTCACCACTGTCTTCGGGCGGAAGAAGCCGAGCACATCGTTGCCCGGCTTGTTGATGTAGCCAGGGGTGCGGCGCACATTGGCAGGCATCAGGACGGTGCGGAAGATGCTGGCCGTGGGCGCAGGCGCCACCTCTTCAGCCGGAACGATGAGCGGGCCGACGCCGGGCAGCGCCTCGGCCACCCACCCTTCCAGCGGCACACCGCCCACGGTGGTGGTGACGCGCCACCAGGTCAGCGCGTCGGCGGCCTGCGGGCCGGCGGCGATGACGCCGTTGGTGGCAGGCGGCAGGTCGGCCACGATGTCGTCGGCGGGTTTGTTCGTAGTGCCCGGCGTCTGGCGCAGGCGCACGATGGTGGTGGTTTTGAAGCGATCCCCCGGCGCAAAGGTGGCGTCCGGCGGCGGTTCGGGTGTTGCGATGGTTACTTTTTCCAACAGGACGGCGCCGTTGGGCAGTGCTTCCGCTGCCCAACCGGCGACCGGCACACCGCCCAGCGTGAGCGTGAGGCGCCACCAGATCATGGCGTCGGCGCTCTGCGGGCCAGTTGCGACGGTGGCTTCCGTGCCCGCCGGCAGTTCCGCTACGACATCGCCGGGCGGTTTGTTGCTGACTCCTGGCGTGCGCCGCATCCG
>JAPKMV010000274.1 GCA_026645635.1 Caldilineaceae bacterium | reverse complement strand
CCCGGGCAGACGGCGCCCACCCACCGCGCCATAATAGGGCAGCAGGCTCTCGCGCGTCGGCTGCACCGCCGAGACTGTGCACGCTTCGGCTGCGGCCACGGCCACCAACTGCTGGGCACAGCCCTGCGAGGTCTGGCTGACATACAGGTGATCGCCGACCAGATGGAGGAAGGGGTCGCGCCCGACAAACTCGCGCGCACAGTAGACGGCGTGACCGTGGCCGCGCGGTTCGCTCTGGTGGGTGAAGTGTAGGCGTCCGCCATGCGGCCCCGCCACCTGCGCGTATGCCGGTTCGTCGCCAGGACGCACGACGACGCAGATGTCGTCGATGCCGGCAGCCACCACTTCCGCCAGGAGAATGCCGAGCACCGACTTCTCCTGACCGTCGCGGTCGATCAATGTCTGCAGCGGCAGCGTGCGCTGTTTGCGCCCGGCGGCCGTGATCACGGCTTTGGTGATGTTCATCCCTTCCACTCCCCTCTTCCTGGCGCTGCGCCGCCGCGCCTTGCCGCTCCGCATGCGCGGGCGATGGGGCAACTGCAATCAGATCCGATTGGCAGCCGCAACATTGGCGATGTTTCCAACAATCTCTATGCTATAATAGCAGTGTCGCAGATGCTTTCAAAGATGACAGAGCTTGCCGGCTTGCGGCGGGCGCAGCGCCATCTGCGGCAAACTGCCAGAATTTGTCGTCAGCCAGCAATTTTCTTGTCAAGGGAACCGAGGCGACCGTGCCAGCGCATCCACCCATCCTGATTGTCGATGATGAAGAAATCGTGCGCTCTGCCCTGAGCGACATCCTTGAACTGTACGGCTACACCGCTGTCAGCGCCGGCGACGCGTACACCGCCATTCAGATGTTCCCCGCATTGTGCGCCCAGCCTGGCGTGCACGTGGTCATCCTGGACTTGATGATGCCAGGGATCAACGGCATCGAGACGATGCACCGGCTGGCCGCGCTGGACCCGGACGCCCAGTTCATCATCTCCTCCGGCTTTGACCGCGACGAGATTGCGGCGCGCTTTCACTACGTCAGCGCGGAGGGCGGCAGGGTGCACTTCCTCCAGAAGCCCTATTCCATGGCTGCCATCGCAACCTTGATCGAGCAGTGTTTCAGCCCGGCGGCTGGGCTGCCCGATTCACCTATTGCACCGTGATCGTCGTATAGGTCGCCTGGCTGTTCCCGTCCAGGTCTTCCACGATGAAGCCAACCACATAGCGACCGACGGCGGCATCCAGCGTGCGCCAGGTGA
This sequence comes from Caldilineaceae bacterium, assembly GCA_026645635.1. GTDB lineage: Bacteria > Chloroflexota > Anaerolineae > Caldilineales > Caldilineaceae > Fredericiella. The sequence goes on along the minus strand of JAPKMV010000274.1, from coordinate 4,300 downwards.
AGGGCGCGGCGCCGAAGGTGAGCACGCCGCCCGGCTCGGTGGCCGTCGTCGTGAATCCACCGTTCTCGTCCAGGTCGATCCACTGCTCCAGCACGGTGAACGTGTCGCCCGGCTGCGGCAGAATCTCGCGCGGCGCGCCGGTGAAGCCGTCGCCGGTGAACCCGAAGACCTGGCGCATGACACCGTCGCTGAAGTAGAGGCGCGCGGCCCGCTCCACGCCGTCGGTGTAGGTGTAGATGCCATCCACCGTGTAGACGGCATCCTCGGCGGACGCGCCGTAGCTGCCCGGGCGCAGGAGCGTCTGCACGCTCGTCCGCCCGTCGTCGATGGCGAACATCAGCGGCTCCCACTCGAACTCCAGCGTGAAGTCACCTTCGCCCCAGTCCGGGTAGTAGACGCCATTGGCGACGCGGTCTGCGCCGCTTTGCAGGTAGTCGGTGTCGGCGATGTAGAGCGAGCGTCCCGCCGCGTCATAGTAGCCGGCGAAGAGGTAGGCGTAGCCGACATTGTCGCCGCTCACGTCGGTGCTCAGCAGCACCGGCTCCCCCGGCGCGGCGATGGGGCTGGAGCGCGTCACCGGCGAGAGGGTGAAGGCGCCCGCGCCCGGCGCGCGCACGTCGCCCACGGTGCGGGTGGCCGCAGTCACCGGCTGCGGCTCGAAGGTGTCGCCCGTGTAGTGGAAGGCCAGGAAGTCGTCCCAAAGCGAGGCTTCGGCGAAACGCGCCGCGGTCACGCTGTAGGAGGCGTCCCCGGCGAGGGGCGAGCGGTAGAGCTGCGAGTTCGGGAAGTAGATGGAGATGCCCGTTGCGCCGGGCTTCTGCGCGCCATGCCTCTCGGCGATGACCGTTGCGTCCAGCCCGGCAAGCACCTGATTCGAGGCGCGCACCAAGTCCGCGTCGTTGGTCACCTGATTGACCACTTCGACCAGGCTGCCCAGGTCGAGATAGGAGGGCGGAACCTCGCGGCCAAAGACGCTGGTGAAGGATTGCGCGTAGGCGCGGCCTTCCGCCACCCGGCGTTGATCCACGCGCTGGAGCGCATAGGCGAACTGATTGACTGCGTCCATCAACACCGGCAATTGGGTAAGATCGACCGCGGCGAGGGTGATGTTCGCCTCCATCTGGCGCGCAACCTGGCCGGCTGAGGGGCCGGCGATCGCGCCCAGCAAGTCGCCAAAGCCATAGCCCCGCCCCACCAGTTCTGCCCGGGCGGCATCGTCCACGATGCGCTGGTCTTCTCCGATGTAGGTTTCGACGATGGCGCGCGCCAGGTCGTCGCCCCCCATACCCGAGTTGTCCGTAAGCAGCTTCAAGAAGCCAGTGTAGGCCCAGCCCAACGCCGGCTCGGTCTCCTGCGAGGCTACGGCATAGCGGGCGTGGGGCGCCAGCGCGGCGTAGACTTCCAGGTGGCTCATCAGGCAGGCGTCCATGCCGATCAACTCGAACTTCTCCAGCCCGGTGCGGTCGCGGATTTCCTGGAGCGCGTCGTCCAGTTCGTTGAGGTAGAGCTGGTCGCCCAGCACGGTGGAGAGCGGGATCGCCGGGTCGCCGCGGCCGCCGGGGGCCGGGTCGCTCCAGCCGCCGGGCCAGCCCATGCCGTGGTCTGACAGGATCAGCACGTACTTGTCGGCGGGGTAGGCGTCGATGGCCCAGGTGACAAAGTCCACCAGCGTTGCGCCGGCTGCCATGTTCGCCTCGCCGACGTCGGCGATCTCCTGCGAACGCACCTGGCCGAGCGCCTCGTCGTACTCCACCAGGAAACGCTTGGTGGAAGTCCAGTTGCCGTCGCCGTCGAAGCCACCGCGGAAACGGTCCACCTGCGCCACGATCTGCACCTTGTCGGTGGAGCCGATGCGTTCGGCCTCGTTGAGGTCGATGTAGATGTCCTTTTCCAGAATCTTGTCGTCGGCGTCCTGGTAGAGCAGGATCGTCCAGCTCTGGTCGCTCGCCGCGGACGATCCGCTGCTGGCCGCGCCGGAAGACGCGCTGTTGCCGGAGACCACCGGGCGCGGCGTGCGGGTCGGGCGCGGGCGCGCGGTGGCTTCGATCTGGCTGGGCGCCTCGGCCACCGGTGTGACATCGTCGCCGCCGTTGAAGAGCGAGAAGATCCAGAAGCAGAGGGCGATCAGCGCGATGGCGACCAGGCCGATCATCTGCACGGGGCCGGCGGGGCGCCCACCGCCGGCGGATGACGGGCGCCACCCGCCGCTGGAACCGCCGCCGCCGACACTGCCGCCGCCGCCGGAGGGTGGGCTGCCGCCGCTGGGCGGACGATCGCGCGTGGGCGCGGTGGCGCGCTCCCGTTGGCCGCTGTCGTTGGGGCCGCTGGGACGCCGCCGCGTCGCTCGCACCGTGCGTTTGGGGTCCTGATTGCCGGAAGTCGTCATGGCAGCACCTCGGATTTCACAGATCAGATTGCACAATAGCGGTCGATGCGGCGTTCGATCACCGCCAGGCTGTCGGCCCAGAACTGCTGCGAGCGCAGGTCGATGCCAAAGCGCGCGGCGAGTTCCGCGGCCGGCGCCTCGCCGGTGGCCGCCAACAGCGCCTTGTAGTCGTCGACGAAATCGGCGCCCCGCTGCTGGTAGATGGCATAGAGACCGGTGGCGAAGAGCAGGCCAAAGGCATAAGGGAAATTGTAGAAGGAGAGATAGCTGGAATAATAGTGCGGCTTCCAGGTCCACATGTAGGGTTGGAGGTAACGGCTGTCCAACCCCTCGCCGTAGGTGGCCTCCTGCGCCCGGCGCATGATGTCGCAGAGTTCGTCCGCGGTGAGTTCGGATTGGGCGCGACGCACGAGTACCTCTTGCTCGAAGAGGTAGCGCGAGTAGATGTCCACGATCACCTGCGCCTGGCCGGAAAGCATGTTTTCCAGGATGGCGAGTTCCTCGTCCGGGTCGGTCGCCCGCGCCAGCACCGCCTCGGTGATGATCGTCTCGCACATGATCGAGGCGGTCTCGGCCAGGGTCATCGGCGTCTGCGTCTGGAGCATCGTCTTGTCGGCCTGGAACGCGCATTCGTTGTGAAAGGCATGGCCGAGTTCGTGGGCCACGGTGGAAACCTGGTCGAGCGAGCCGTCGAAGTTGGTAAGGATGCGGCTCTCCTTGACCGTCGGCAGCCCCATGCAGAAGGCGCCCCCGCGCTTGCCCGTGCGTTGTTCGGCGTCGATCCAGTGCTCGTCGAACGCGCGCGTGGCCAATTCGGCCAGATCTTCGGAAAAGGTGGCGAAATTCGCCACGACAAACGCCTGTGTCTCCTGCCAGGAATAGCGCTGCTCGGTCTTGCCCAAGGGCGCAAAGAGATCCCACCAGGCCAGTTTCTCCTTGCCCAGGCGGCGGGCTTTGGCGGCAAAGTAGCGGCGGAAGGCGGGGAAGGACGCGGCCATCGCATCGAGCATGGCCTGCAGCGTGGCGCGATCCATGCGCGCCGTGTCCAGCGGCGCGTGGAGCGCGTCCGTGCGCCCGCGCCGGCGATCCAGCGTGTTGGTCGTCCCTTTGACGCCGTTGAGCGCGGCGGCCAGCGACTCGCGCACGCTGTCCCACGCCTTGTTCTCGGCATCATAGGCGCGACGGCGGACGGCTTCGTCGGGATGGGTGCGCAGGTTGATCAACGCGGGCATGGGCAGCGACTGCACCACGCCGTCCAACTCGAAATCGACGCTGAGCTGCGAGGTCACCGTCCCTTGCAGTTTGCCCCAGGCATTGGCGCCGCTCAGGCTCAACTCCGCGGCCAGCGACTCTTCGGCCTCACTCATCATGTAGCGCGCCTGTTCCGCCATCTCGCGCAGGGCAAAGGCATGGGCCTGGCAGGTCGGATGCAGCGGCAGCAGCTCCTCCAGCCGCGGGGCCAGCCGCCCGATCCAGGCCTGGAGGCGCGTGGTCACCTGCTGCACGCGCACCATCATCTGCTCGAATTCGGACAGCTTCTTCTTGGCCAGGGCATCGCGCGAGTCGGTGGTGACGAAGGCGGCGATGTAAGAGCGGATCGTCTCGGCCAGGTCTACGGCGGCGTTGACCTGCTCCACCGCGGCAGCCACCTGCGCGGCCAACGCCGGAGCCGGCGCGTCGGGTGCGGGTGCAGCGGCAATGAGGCGATCCAGCGCGTCGATCTGCGCGCCGACCTCCGCGATGGCTGCCTCCAGTTCGGGCGAATCCAGGCCGGGGTAGACGTTGCTCACATCCCAATGAGGAAGTTGTGTCATGACATTTGCTCCGTTGCAGTGTGACGAGTGGTCGTATTGATTAGACTTTATCGGCAATAGCTTTTTGGCACGCAAAGACGCAAAGTCGCAAAGCGTTTTT
>JAPKMV010000273.1 GCA_026645635.1 Caldilineaceae bacterium | reverse complement strand
CAAAGGCGCGCGTCGCACCTTTGCGGTGGACACACACCGTCTGCCGCCGCCCGCCAATCACGTGCTCCTCGATCTTGCCGATGTTGTGCGCCACGTCGTAGACCTGGTGCAGGCTGCTGGACAGACCGCTGCCGGCGAAGACCGTGTCGAACGCTTCCCGGATCAACATCGCCAGCACCTGGCGGTTGGCAAAAGCGAAGTTGGCCGCCGCGTTCATGGCAGCGAGATAGGCGCGGCCTTCCGGCGTGTCCAGCGGCGCGCACACCAGCTCCCGGTCGGGCAAGATGATGCGTTGCTCGTGCATGACGCGCTGAAAATCGCGCACGTAATCGGTGCAGACCTGGTGCCCCAGCCCGCGCGAGCCGCAGTGGATCAGCGCGGTGATCTGGCCTTCGCGCAGGCCGTAGGCGGCCGCCGCCGCGTCGTCGTAGATCGCAGCCACCTTGCCCACCTCGATGAAATGGTTGCCCGAACCCAGCGTCCCGAGTTGACTGCGCCCGCGGTCGCGCGCCTGGCGGCTCACCCGGTCAGGATTGGCGCCCGCGAGACAGCCGCCGGCCTCGCTGTGCAGCAAATCTTCGCTCGTCGCCAGATCCTGCTCCAGACACCACTGGGCGCCGTGGGCCAGCACTGCTTCCAAGTCGGCGTCGTCGAGTGCGAACATGCCGCCTGCGCCCACGCCGCTGGGGCAGGTCTTGTAGAGCGTCGTGGCCAGTTCGTTGAGATAAGGCGCGGCCATCTCTGCGGTGAGGTCGCTGGCCAGCAGCCGCACGCCGCAGTTGATGTCGTAGCCGATGGCGCCGGGCGAGATGACGCCGGAGGGCAACGCGGTCGCGGCGACGCCGCCCACCGGGAAGCCATAGCCCTGGTGAACGTCGGGCATGGCGATGGCGTAGCCGACGATCCCCGGCAGCGTGGTGGCGTTGATCAACTGCTCCGCGCTGCGGTCGGTGAGCGCCTTTTCCAGCAGCGCGCGGCTGGCGTAGATGCGCGCCGGCACGCGCATGTCGCTGCGCGCGCTCTTGGGAATCTCCCAGACGTACTCATTGATGCGTTTCAAGTCGTGAAGGCTGATCATATGTCGAAAAAGACCTCCGCGCGCCAGCCGCCGTCTACGGCAGCGACGCGCAACTGGTGGTAGGTGACAGCCTTGATGTGCAGCCGCGGCGCCTGCTGCGCCGGCCAGCCATGCACCGTTGCGCGCAGCGTGACGCTGCCAGGCTGCTCCTCCAGGCTGGTCACGGTGGCCATGGGCCAGTAGCAGCCGGTCGTCTCCTGCAAATAGAGCAGCTCGTTGAGCCAGTCCACCAGCAGCCCCTCACGATCGGGCGCAGCGACGACAATCTCCTGCACCTGGGGCGGTGCGGCGCGGTCGGGTTGGGCGTCGGCCAGGTCGCACATGGCGGCTGCCGCGCAAACGTAGAGTTCGGCCAGGGTCGGCGCGGTGATGCGCAGGCCGATCTCGGCGGTGTGGCTCAACTCTTCGACGATGCAAGACGCCGGCATAGCTGTTTGCTCCTGCGCAGCCATTTGCGCTGCGCGGTTGTCAGTAGACTTTATCGGTAACAGCGTTTTGACACGCAAAGACGCCAAGTCGCAAAGCGGGTTTCTCCTGGCGTCTTTGCGCCTTGGCGCGAGATTCCTGATCGCCGATAAAGTCTATTGTAGGCGATGGCGTCGCGATGCGTCAACGCGGCGCAGGCGCAGCGATTGCCAGCATGTCACCGCCTGCGCAGTTGGGGGCGCGCCGCGCGTCGGCTATAATCCTCGATAATAGCCGGTGCAGAAGGCGCCGGGTTGCGCGCCTGAACGGGAGAACAGTCACGTTATGTCACGTCGTACAACGCTGCTCATCATCGGTTTGCTCGCCCTGATCATCGTCGTGGTGCTGGCAGTCACCTTCCCGCAGTGGACGGGCGGCAGCGCTACGCCCGCGCCGGGCGCCACCACCAGCTATCCGGCGCCCGGTGCGGACGCATCACCCACGGCGACACCGCCACCAACGCCAACCGCCACAGCTCTGCCCACACCGCCGCCAGCTTCGACCGTTGCGGCCCAGGAGAGTCCGCTGCCCGCGCCACCGGCCCCCGCTGCGCTCCAACGCTACACCTACCGCGTGGTCAACGTCCTGCCCCACGACCCCAACGCCTTCACCCAGGGTCTGGTCTACGCTGACGGCATCTTCTACGAGGGGACGGGGCGCAACGGGCAGTCCTGGCTGCGCAAGGTCGAGCCGGCGACCGGTGAGGTCCTCCAGCAGCACGACCTGGAGGAACAGTACTTTGGCGAAGGGATCGCGCTTTTCGACAAGATCTATCAACTTACCTGGCAGAGCAACACCGGCTTCATCTACGACAAGGAGAGCTTCGCCGAGTTGAGCCGCTTCGCCTATCCCACGGAAGGGTGGGGCATCACGGACAACGGCAGCGAGTTGATCATGAGCGACGGCACGGCCACGCTCTATTTCTGGAATCCGGAAACCTTGCAGGAGACACGCCGCCTTGACGTGACCTACCAGGGCGAACCGCTGGTGCGGCTCAACGAACTGGAGTACTTCGACGACGCCATCTGGGCCAATGTCTGGCAGACCGACGCCATTGTGCGTATCGACCCGGCCACCGGCGTGGTCAACGGGTTGGTAGATTTACGCGGGCTGCTCAGCTACGGTCCTGCGCTGACCGCGCCCGCGGATGTGCTCAACGGCATCGCCTATGACGAAGCCACGGGGCGGCTCTTCGTCACCGGCAAACTCTGGCCGGCGGTGTTCGAGATCGAGTTGGTCGAGGTGACGCAGTGACAGGACGGGTCTCACGCCAAGACGCAAAGGCGCAAAGAACTCAAGACTGCGCCCTGTCTTTGCGGCTTCGCGCCTTTGCGTGAGCCAGAATAGTGAGATACGAAATTGCTTGACTAAGCAGCATGACTAAGTTAAACTGGGCGCCATGACTCAAGTGACTGTGCATGAAGCAAAAACCCATCTCTCGCGTCTGATACAACTGGCGCTGGCTGGCGAAGAAGTGATCATCGCGCGCGGCTCGCAACCACTCGTGAAACTCACCGTGCTGCCGGAGGCGCAGCAGGCCAGGCGCATCGGCGGTGCGTCCGGCGTGATCGTGGCAATGGCAGCCGATTTTGATGCTCCGCTGGACGATATGCACCCCTACATGCCATGAAGATCCTGTTGGATACACATGCATTTTTATGGGCTGCCAATGGCGCCGGACTGAGCGCGGTCGCGCGCGATGCCTTCTTGTCGCCGCAAAATGATCTCTACCTGAGTGCAGCCAGTTATTGGGAAATCTGCATCAAAGTAAGCCTGGGTAAACTCACCTTGCAGCCCGATTGGCGCCAGCAATTCGATGATGAAATAGCCATCAACCGCATCCACTGGCTGCCTATCACACGCGAGCACGGTCAGCGCATCATCGAGTTGCCTTTCCTGCATGGCGATCCCTTTGACCGCATGTTGATTGCGCAGGCGCTGTGTGAAAACATGACGCTGATGACGCTTGACGCGAATATCAGACTCTACCCAGTCCCAACGATTTGGTGACGTGGTGAACGAGAAGCAGTACAGCCTAAAAATTCGGAGCAACCCATGATTGTCGTCAAAGTGGGCGGAGGCAAAGACCTCAACATCGATGCGGTGGTGGCGGACATCGTTGCGCTGCGCCAGACCGGGCGCAAGCTGCTGCTGGTGCACGGCGGCGCGGAGACCACCAACGAAGTCGCCGCGGCGCTGGGCCACCCGCCCCAGTTCGTCACCAGCGAGAGCGGCTATGTCAGCCGCCGCACCGACCGCCGCACGCTGGAAATTTTCGAGATGGTCTACTGCGGCCAACTCAACAAAATGTGGGTGGAGAAGCTGCAAATGGCCGGCGTCGACGCCGTCGGCTTGAGCGGGCTGGACGGGCGTATCTTCGAGGGCACGCGCAAGGACACGCTGCGCGTGCGCATCGACGGCAAACGCCTGGTGCTGCGCGACGACTGGACCGGCACGGTGGAGCTGGTCAACACCCGCCTCCTGCGCACGCTGCTCGACGCCGGCTTCTTTCCTGTGCTGACGCCGCCGGGCGCATCCGACAAGGGCGAGGCGATCAACGTGGATGGCGACCGCGCCGCGGCGATGGTGGCGGCGGCCTTTCACGCCGAGGCGCTGATCATCCTGAGCAACGTGCCGGGGCTGCTGCGCACCTTCCCTGACGAGTCCACGCTGATCCGGGAGATTCCCAGGGCAAAGGCCAACGATTTCATGCAGTACGCCGAAGGGCGCATGAAAAAGAAGGTGATGGGCGCGGTCGAGGCCATCGAGGCGGGCGTGCAGAAGGTGATCTTCGCCGACGGCCGCGTGGACGCGCCGATCAGTCGGGCACTGGCCGGCGAGGGGACGCAGATCGGATAGACCAAGAACCTCACGTGAAGGCGCAAAGACGCGAAGAATGCTTGCCTTGTTTACGCGGCTTTGCGCGTTCACGTGAGCCAAAATCGACTTGCCATGCCATCTTAACGCCATTATAATGTCATCAAGCTAGTACGATGTCGCTCAATTGTTGGGCATTCAGTCGAACACTGGAGAGAATGATGACATATCCTGCGATGCAAGCCGTGCCTGTCACTGAACTGCGCACGCGCCAGCCAGAAATTTTTGATGCACTGTCTGAGGCGCCGGTGTTGCTGACGCGCCAAGGGCACGGGGCAGGTGTGCTGGTGCATCCAAATACGTGGAATCAGATTGTCGAGGATCTGAAACACTACCGCCGCCTCGCCCGCATCGAACGTGCGCGCCGCGAAATGGACAGCGGCAATCAGTTCACGGCAGACGAAGTCGAAACAATGTTGGAGGCAGATGGGCTGCTGCCATGAAGCGCACGCTCTTTTTCGCTCCCGCGGCGGTGCTGGCGCTACGTACATTCGACCGGCAGATTGTGCGACAGATTTGGGCAGCCATCGAAGCGCTGCGCGACAATCCTGACATATTGACCGTCACCACCGACACGTTCGATCCAAGCGTGTTCGGTCTCACCCTATTGGGCGATGTCACGATCTGGTTTGAGATCCTCGACGAACGACATGCCATTCGCGTCTTGGCCATCGAAGAGTAACATGATTCCCTGGCGTGCAGCCTTGAGGCGCTGAAAACCGAACTGGCGCTGGCGCGTGGGGAGGTAAAGGTCGAGCGACTGACTGATGACGAACTGCGCGACTGGCTGGGCGAGGATGAGATTCCTGGCGGTGACGGTCGTCAATGCCGGCAAGAAGAATACGGGATACTACAGTGACCTACCTTAATGACACTTCGATTGACTCCCTAGCCCAGATTGAAGAAACCCTCCTGGGCGGCACCACCGCGCGGCGCAACGACACGGTGATCGTCCGCGGCGAAGGCTGCTGGCTGTACGACACCGCCGGCCGCCGCTACCTGGACATGACCGCAGCCCAGGGCGTGGCCATGCTCGGCCACTGCCACCCGGTGCTGAGCGCCGCCATTGCCGCCCAGGCGCAGACGCTCATCGCCTGCCCTAACTTCCTGTACAACGACGTGCGCGCCCGCTTCGCAGCCAAGCTG
>JAPKMV010000272.1 GCA_026645635.1 Caldilineaceae bacterium | reverse complement strand
ACGTGGACACCTTCTTCCCGGAAAAGGATCGCTTTGGGCTGGCGATGGCCTTCAACACGCTGGTTGCGTCGCCCCGCTTCCAGGTCTGGCTGCAGGGCGAACCGCTTGACGTGGAGCGCATGTTCTACGATGCCAACGGCAAGCCGCGCCACAGCGTGATCTACATCGCCCACCTGAGCGACAGCGAGCGCATGTTCATCGTCACGCTGATCCTGGAAAGCCTGGTCACCTGGATGCGGCGGCAGAGCGGCACGACGAGCCTGCGCGCGCTGCTCTATTTCGATGAGATCTTCGGCTATTTCCCGCCGGTGGGCGAGCCGTCGTCCAAGCGCCCGCTGCTGACGCTGCTCAAGCAGGGCCGCGCCTTTGGCCTGGGCTGCGTGCTGGTGACGCAGAACCCGGTGGACATCGACTACAAGGGGCTGACCAACGCCGGTACCTGGTTCATCGGCAAGCTGCAAGCGGAGCGGGACAAGGAGCGGGTGCTGGCCGGTCTCAAGGGGGCGCTGTCGGAGGCGGGCCAATCCGAAAAGGCCGACTACGACAAGCTGATCACCCAATTGGGCAGCCGTGTCTTTCTGATGCACAACGTCCACGACGATGGCCCCGTCGTCTTCACCACGCGCTGGGCGATGAGCTATCTGCGCGGGCCGTTGACGCTCAACCAGGTGCGCACGCTCGTCGCGCCGCAAAAGCAGAGTGCGGCGACCCCGGCGGCAGTCGTCACGCCCACCGCGCCGCCTGCGGCCTCACCTGTCGTAAGCGCGCCAGCGAGCACAGCCCCGGCTGCACCAACCGCACCAACTCCGCCGGCGGCGCCCTCCGGGTTGCAGACCGCGCCGCCGGCGCTCGACCCCGCCGTGACGCAGGTCTTCCTGCCCGCGGTGCTCGACGAGGCAGGCGCTCGCCGCTATCTGGCGGAAGAGGCGGGGGGGCAGATCAGCGTTGTCAGCGCGCAGCTTGTCTACCAGCCGGGCATCCTGGGTATGGCGTCGCTGCGGTTTACAGACCGCAAGTTGGGCGTCGACGAGCAGGTGGAGCGCATGTTGCTGGCCGAGCCGGAGGAAGGACCCGCCGGCTACGACTGGGAGCGCGCCGAGCTGATCTCCGTGCGCCAGCGTGAACTGCTGCGCTCACCGGAACGGGTCGAAGAAGGTCAAGGCCCCTACTTCCCAGCAGCGCCGGAAGGCGCCAACACTGCCCGGAAACTGACGGCAGCCGGGCGCCAATTGGAGGATCATCTTTATTACAAGACCACGCTCAAGGTCAATCTTCACGAGCAGTTGGGGCTGGCCCAAGGACCGCGCGAAGACGAGCGCGCCTTCCGCATCCGGCTGCAGCAGGCGGCGCGCGAGCAGCGCGACGCAGAAGTGGATCGGCTGGCCAAGCAGACGGCGGCGCAGATCGACAAGCTGACCGACAAGATCACCCGCGCGCAGCAGAAGTTGACCGAAACGCAGATGCAGGCGCAGGCCAAGCAGACCGAGCAGTGGATCAACATCGGCGAGAGTGTGGTGAGCATGTTCATGGGGCGGCGCAGCAGCCGTGCGGTAAGCAGTGCGGCCAGCAAGTGGAACCAAGCCAGCCGCGCTGCCGCCGAGGTGGAGGAGACCAAGCAGGCGCTGGCGAGCATGGACGCCGAAGTCAAACAGCTCGAAGCCGACCTGAAGGCGCGCACAGACGAGATCACGGCTGCGTGGGACAGCGTGTTGGACAACATCACCACCACCGAAATCAAGCTGCGGCGCAGCGACGTCAACCTGGGCGCGACGATGCTGGCGTGGGCGCCCTACTGGCGCATCCAGTATGATGACGGTACGCGCGACCGCACGACCAACGTTCCGGCCTATCATCTGCCGGATGTGGGGTGACGGGCGAGTTGCGGGGGAGAGGGAATTGGAATAGACCGCGGATGACGCGGATTTGGCGGATTGACGCGGATTCTATTCAGAAAAATCCGCGAGCATCCGCCTTATCCGCCAAATCCGCGGTCTATCGTATTCTTTGCACAATCACGCTGCTGGGGCTGTCGCTGCTGTTCGCCGGCTGCGCTGGTGCGTTGCCTGCAGCGCTGGTGCGCGCTGCGGACGATGGCGAATTGCCCGTGACGCGTATTCCCCTGGGCGATGTGTTTGGCCGGCCCAGCGCAGAGATCTCCGGGCTGGCGCAGGTAGAAGACCGCATCGTCCTGCTGCCGCAGTACCCCGATCGCTTCGGCGGCTATCTCTTTACGCTGCCAGTGGAAGAAATTGCTGGGGCGCTGCGCACGCAGCCGGCGCCGGAACTCACGCCGGGGCTGCTCGCCTTCGACGATGGCGGGCTGGCGCAGTCGCTGCCCGGCTTCAACGGTTTCGAGGCGATGGCCGTGGCCGGCGACCAGGTCTACATGACCATCGAAAACCGGCGGGGCGGCGGCTGGGTGGTGCGCGGCGCACTCAGCGCCGATCGCGGGCGCATTCAACTCGACCCCGCCAGCGTGCAGCCGCTGCCTGCCCAGGCGGGGCTGACCAACATCGGCGATGAGGCGGTCACCGTGGCGGCCGATGGGCGCGTCATCACGCTGCACGAAGCCAACGGCGTCAACGTCAACGCGGCGCCGCTGGCGCACGCCTTCACGGCTGATCTGCTGCCGCTCGGCGCGCTGCCGCTGTCGCCGCTGGAATATCGCCTGACTGATGCCACCAGCACGGACGCGGCGGGGCGTTTCTGGGCGGTCAACTTCTTCCAGCGTGGCGAGGCCGCGACCTTGAATCCGGGGGCGGATGCGCTGACCACACAGCACGGCGAAGGGCCGACGCACAGTCGCAACGACGCCGTCGAGCGGCTCGTGGAACTGGCGGTCACCGCCGATGGCGTCATCTTGACTGACCGACCGCCGCTGCAACTGCGGCTGATCGGCGACCTTTCCCCGCGTAACTGGGAGGGTGTCGTGCGGTTCCAGAGCGGCGAATTCGATGGGTTTCTACTCGTCACCGACCGCTTCCCGACGACGATCCTGGCCTTTGTGGCTATGCCGGCGGAATACTCGACAAGGTGAGAGGGTGAGGGGGTGACAGAAACGCATCGACCGGGCCTACTCGCCCAACGCCATCCGGCGCAGTTTCTCCACGGCGTCGGCCAGGTGTGCCTGCTGCTCGGCAAAGAGCGCCTCGTCCGCCGTTCTATCCTTCTGCGTCCCTCGCTTGCCGTAGGGCGCCCATCCCACCACAGTCTGAATCATCCGTTCCAACTTCTTCGCCTGTGCTGCCGGGTCTGCCGCCCGAAAAGAGGCCAGCGTCGCCGCCGCAAAGGTGAGGCGAAACAGGCTCTGCGTCTCCACTGCATCCCGTACTCTGGCGATGGACCAGGGCAGCCGGTCATCGGCGGCGGGCAGCATGGCGGCGCGGCGCTCCACCTCCGCCCACTCCTGCTGCGCCATGCAGATCACTTCCCTCGCCGTCTTCCCGCCGAACTTGGACACCGGCGTGTTCAGCAGCGCTCGCGCCACCGCGTCGGCGTCGGCGGCGTAGTCGTCGAAGTCCTGCATCCCCCGCACCGGATAGAGTTCATCCCACGCCGGCCAGACACCCACGTCGGCCAGCCCGATGGCAGCCAACAGTCGGGCGTTGAAGAAGACGCGCAGTTGGCGGGGTGGGTACTTGCCCGGCTGTTTCAGGTCAACCCGCTCTGCCCTGACAGCATCTTCCGTCGTCAGCAGGTAGTCGGAGAGGGCAATGAGATGGGCCGGCCCGACGCAGAGCACGCCGTACACGTCGGCAATGAGTTCTCGCCGCCACGCCAGCCACGCCTTGCTGCGCTCGCCCAGGACGCCGCCTAGACTGCCGATGGCTGCATCGACCGCTGCGCCCACCCCGAAGTCCTCATCCACGGCATGACCCACTTCATGGGCGAGGGTGACGACCAGCGATACCTGCTTCAACTGCGGCCAGGGCAGACCGATGACCGGAATGGGCAGCGCCAGCAGGCTGCCGTAGGCGCGGACATCCTCCGCGCCAATGCCTTCGGGCGTGAAGCGTCCCTGGCGCACCTGGACGAAGGGGGTCTCGCTGCCGGTGAGGTAGACGAGGGGCGGCTCCTTGAGATCGTTGGCGTCGATCTCGTTCGCCTGCCGCGCCGCTTCCCACGCAGGGCGGTAGCACGACCAGGCAAACTCGTCGGCGCACTGGAGCAGGGGACGCAGATCTTTCAGGTCACGCAGGGAGAGTTTGCTGCGGAAGTAGTCCCAGGTGCGTTGGGCAAAGAGAAGTTGCTTCGCCTGCCGCTCGTGGCGATTGAGCGCCGCTATGTCGTCTTCGGCGGCGGCGTTCCCGGCGTGGGCGACCAGCGGCTCCAACAGGGCGGTGATGCGCCGCACCTGGGTGAAGTGCTTCTGCCATGCGCTGTCGTTGGCGGTGATGTTGCGCCAGGTCTGAAAGCTGGCCAGCAATCCGTCCCGTTCATAGCGCAGCAGGGCGTCCTGGCGTTGGATGAGGTTCATTGGCTGTGCCCTATGCCTCTTTCGCCCCTACCGACAAGGCAAAATCCCGCAGCTTCTGGTTGCGGGGCTGCGTGTCCAGCGCCCCCTGAAGCAGTTCGGTCAGATAGCCTGACCGCTTCGCCCAGTCCACCAGATTGAAGGTCACAGCGCCGAAGGTCGCCCCGCCGACGACGTTGGCCAGCGTCTGGCTCAGCTTCACCTGCACCATCTCCGTGAGCGTCTGCTGGTTGAAGGCGCCGGCCAGCGCCTCGGCGAACTGCCCGTGCTGCTGACCGGTGACGGTGGTCAGGGGCGGTACGATCAGGCGGGGGGAGGCTGCGACGCCCTGTGCTGCTGGCGGCTGTAGCGGCGGCGCTGCCTTCCCTGGCTTGAACACCGGGCGTACAGCATCCAACCCTCCCTTCAGTTGCAGCCGGCCCACTGCCAGATCGAACGCCCGCTTGTAGTCGGTGCTCTTGCCGACGCCATCGTAGAAGGCCACGGAAAAGTCGCTGGCCAACGCATTGTCCACGGCCACGGCCATACCGACGACGCAGGGCACGACTGCGGCCAGCGCAGCGGCCAGTTCTTCGCTGTAACAGGCGTTGAGCACCACGCACTGGATGGTGGGAAAGAGCGCCAGGAAATCTCGCAGTGCAGCGGCTTCCACCCGCACCTTGCTCCCGTCGTTTCCCTCCAAATAGATTGCGGCATCTTCGCCATGCCCGGCAAAGTGAAGAATGAGCGGGCCATCCTCGAACTCCTGCAAGGCATGGGCCAGATCGTCGATGGTGACAGCCCATCGGCTGTGCAGGCTAAAGTTGTCCCGATTCTTCGCCCGTTCAAAGGCTTTCCGAATGCCCTTCACCTCGTTGCCCAGGCGCAGTTGGCCGGTGTCCACCGGATTGGCGGCCAGAAAGAGGATGGTGGTCTTGCCGGTCTCAGATGGCATGGTTGGCTCGCAGTGGGCGTGGGCGGCAGAGATCACAGCGGTCTGCCGGCAAGGAAGGTCGGTTCAGGGTCAGGGCTGCGCACATGAGACTTTATCGGTAATAGCTTTTTGGCACGCAAAGACGCAAAGTCGCAAAGCGTTTTTCTCCTGGCGTCTTTGCGCCTT
>JAPKMV010000271.1 GCA_026645635.1 Caldilineaceae bacterium | reverse complement strand
CGACGGGGCCTTACGAAGAGGAATAGCACACTTGCGAACATCCAGGGAGAACTGGTTGGCCTATGCGTGCGGTCTATGCCGGCTTCGTACACCCCTTGTGTCCTGCTGCTCCAAATTACCCCTGAGAGTTGTAGTAGGGGCGACGTTGACGTCGCCCCTACACTACGGAAAGCTGCGTTGACGTAGCTTCCAGTTATTGTGATACGTGGAGTATAGTGTGAGGGAGGGCCAGTTGCTCACTTTGTTATACTGCACGTTTCACCCTAGTCATGGAGCCGCTCGGCGATGCGTAATTTCGCTGAGCGGCTGCGCGGGTTGCGACTGATTTCGTCTGCACCCGCTGTGATCGGTTTGCGAGTCACCACTCGCAGCGTTGGCTGGCGTTCGTACCCGCCGGTGATGCGGTAAGGGTCAGGCACATAACTCTGCGCCTCGGCCTGCATCCAACGCTTTACGATCCGATCTTCCAGGCTGTGAAAGCTGATCACGGCCAGCCTGCCGCCTGGTTTCAACACCCGCAGGCACTGCGGCAGAACCGACTCCAATTGTTCCAACTCACGGTTGACGGCAATGCGCAAGGCTTGAAAGGTGCGCGTTGCCGGATGAGTTCGACTGCCCTGACGACCGCCAACAGCTCGTTCGATGGCTTCGGCCAGCGCTGTTGTCGAATAAAATGGCCGCTGCTTGACCAGGTAGCGGGCGATGCGCCGGCTGCGTGGCTCTTCACCGTAGCGAAAGATGACATCGGCCAGCGCCTGCTCGTCCCAACTGTTGACGATGTCGGCGGCGCTGTACAGCGCTTCCGGGTCGAACCGCATATCCAGCGGGCCGCCCGCAGCAAACGAAAACCCTCGCTCCGGCGTCTCCAACTGAAAGCTGCTCACACCCAGGTCGAGCAGCACACCGTCCACTGGCAGAAAGTCGAGCGCTGCTGCACACTTCTCCAGTTCGGCGAAGGGCGTTTTAGCAACCAGCAACCGCCCGGCGTGCACGGCGTCCGCCAACCGCTCCTCAACACGGCGAATCGCCGCCGGGTCTGCATCCAGCCCCAGAACCCGGCCATCGGGTTCTGCACGATCCAGCATGGCGGCTGTGTGGCCACCGCCGCCCAGAGTGGCGTCGATGAGCCAGGCGCCAGGCGAGATTTGCAGACCGTCAAGCACTGCTTCCAGCAGAACCGGCACATGCTGTGCGTGGTCCGGGTCGGGTGGAAGCAGCGGTGTGTGTGCGTCCATCATTTCAATGGTTAAGGTGCGGCGGACTTGCGTCCACAAATTCGGCGCCCGGCGCCAGGACCGGACAAGCTGCTAAAGACTCAACGTGCTGAAGAAATCGCTGCTCAGATCCGTGGCAGAAAGTTCGCCCAGGACACGTTCTTCCCAGAGATTCGGAGCCCATAGCTCTAAAAACTTGTTTTGGCCGGCGATGACGACGTCGGCCTCGATATTTGCATACGTGCGTAGCCGTTGACTGAGCAAGATGCGACCCTGCCCGTCCGGTTCAAGATCTTCGGCTGCACTGAAAAAAGCTCGACGGAATGCGGCGGAACGCGCATCGGTCAAGGGGAGGGCGCTGACTTTGTCAGCCAAAACTTCCCATGCGGCTCGCGGAAAGACCAGAATGCACTGGTCTGCCGGATTGCGAGTCACCACCAGTCCATCGGCAAGCGCATTCCGGAACTTCGCCGGAATGGTAAGCCTGCCCTTGCTATCAAGACTGTGATTGAACTCGCCGAGAAACATCAGTGTTTGCGCCGTTGTTTTTCTGCCGTGTCCGGCCACGACAAGTTCGTAATGGGTGACGCGCAATGCGCAAACTCATACCTGGTGCGGCAAGTATGTACGCATTACGCATCACGCATTACATATGGAACACCCCGAACAACAGGTAATTCTCGCTAGTAAGGTGCGTGTGGCAAGAGCGTGTACGTTGTTACTCCCACTTTTGCCTTCGATTCTTGGGATATTGATGCACTATCCACCACATCGTCCCACCTTGTCCCACATCATATAATACTTTTTGGGAATTGTCTAGTAGGAAATTCACGAAAATTTGGGATTTCTTCGTATAGTTTTTGGGATTTCGCATAGTTCTTGGGATATTTTGGTCGTCAGCCGCGTGTCAACCCCACTTTGCCCCGGTTCCGCGTCCCGGCAACCGCCATCGCGGGCGCGCGGCGCGGCGATTGCGCCCGCTGTGCGAGATCTGGCGTGGCTGCCGGCCGGCGTTTACCTGCGGCATCGCTTCCGAAGATGGTTTTACGAAGGATTCTTGCGGATCTTTTTGCACAACTCCCCGCGTGCAGTTTGATCAGAAGCGCACTTCTCCATAAAATATCCAATTCGATGGAGATATTTCTGGCGCGAACGGTTGGCTACAGAACCGCGCACCTGCCAGCTTGCACAGGAGATTGACGATGACAGAACCCACAGCCACACCCAACGAATCGCTTGAATATCGCGCGGAGGTCAAACAACTGCTCGACATTCTGGCGCACTCGCTCTACGCCGATCGGGAGGTCTTCCTGCGAGAATTGATCTCGAACGCATCGGATGCGCTCAACCGCGTGCAGTTCGAGATGCTGACCAACCACGACGTGGTCGATCCCGAGGCGGAACTGGCTATCCACCTGACAGTCGATGAGGAGACCCGCACGCTGATCATCCGCGACACGGGCATCGGTATGAACCGGGACGAGTTGGTGGAGAACCTGGGCACGATTGCCCACTCCGGCGCGCGCACCTTTTTGCAAAATGCCGCCAAGGGCCAGGGCGCGCTGGAGGAGATCATCGGGCAGTTCGGCGTGGGCTTCTACTCGGTCTTCATGGTGGCCGACGAAGTGACCGTCACCTCGCGCTCCTACCGCGCCGGCGACGCCGCGGCCATGTGGCGTTCCACCGGCGACAGCAAGTTTTCCCTCTTCGACGCCGACAAGGGCAACCGCGGCACGGAGATCCGCATCAAGCTCAAGGAAGATGCGGCGGAGTTCGCCCAGCCCTGGCGGCTGGAGAGCGTCGTGCGCAAGCATTCGGACTATGTCTCGTTTCCCATCTATCTGGACGGCAAGGAAGGCGAACCGCGCCCGATCAACCGTCGCACCGCGCTCTGGCGCCAGTCGCCCTCCAGCGTTGAGGCGAGCCAGTACGACGAGTTCTACAAACAGCTTACCCTGGACGACCACGAGCCGCTGCTGCATGTGCACCTGGTAGCCGATGCGCCGGTCAACGTGCGCGCGGTGCTCTTCGTGCCATCCCAGCGCGAGCGGGGCGCGCTGCGCCTGACGCCCGACTACGGTCTGCGTCTCTACTCGCGCAAGGTGCTGATCCAGGACCGCAGCCGCGACCTGCTGCCGGAGCATTTCCGCTTCGTGGAAGGCGTGGTCGATTCCGAGGATCTGCCGCTCAACGTCTCGCGCGAGACGGTGCAGAGCAACCCGGTGATGCGCCAGCTCAAGCGCGCGCTCACCAATCGGCTGATCAAGGAAATCCGCACGCTGGCTGAGAACGACAACGCAAAGTATCTCAAGTTGTGGACTGAATATGGCGTGTTTCTCAAGCAGGGCGTGATCGGTGAGCCGGGCAGCCAGGAGTCGCTGGCCGACCTGCTCCGATTCCATTCCTCCCATACCGGCGCCGACGCGTGGACCGACCTGAAGGGGTACGTCACGCGTATGCAGCCGGAGCAGAAGGCGATCTATTATGTGCTGGGCGACAATCTGGCGACCACCGCACGCAGCCCGCATCTCGATACTTTCCGCGCCCACAACATTGAGGTGCTTTACCTGGTGGATCCCATCGACGGCTACATGGCCAGCATGTTGCGCGAGTTCGACGGCAGGCCGCTGCATAATGTCGACGACGCCAATCTGGATCTGCCGGCGAACAGCGGCGACGCGCAGCCGGAAGGTGAGGCCGCGCCCCAGGAAGATTTCGACAAACTGGTGAGCCGTTTCCGCAGCGTGCTCGGCGAACGCGTGCGCGACGTGCGCGAGAGCAAGGCGCTGGTGGACAGCCCGGCGCGGCTGGTCTCTGCCGAGGACAGCTTCGAACGCGATCTTCAGTATCTGCGCCGCCTGATGGAAGACGACTACAAGGCGCCGGCCAAGATTCTTGAACTGAACCGGCGTCATCCGCTGGTCGTGCACCTGGCAACCCGCATCGAGCAGGCGCCGGAAGACGCGCTGATCGATGCGTCGATCCAACAGGTGCTCGACAATCTGCTGCTGCTGGAAGGCTCCTTCAGCGGCTCCGTGGCCGACCTGGTGGCGCGTATGCAGCAGTTGATGGCCGCCGCGTTGGAGTAGGGGACAGCATCAATCTCCAAGCTCCTAATCTCCCAATCTCACTGCGGCAAGAGATTGCGAGATTAGGAGATTAGGAGATTGGAGATTGTGCTGATTTTGACAGGCTCGCGGGCTTGGATTACGCTTATCTATCTGTTGGCGCTTGCGCCGACGACAATTGAAGCGCCGGTCAATTGATCGATTGACCATGCAACCTCCTGGAGTCCCGGTGAATGGTTGCCGGTGTGAAGCATCACACCACTTCGTTGACGTTCGAGGAAGTGGTCGGTTTTTCACAACGGTGCAGGGACGCCAGGCAGCGCAGATTGCGAATGCACCCTCCTGGCGTCAGCCGGAGGGTTTTTGTTTGGCAAAGGAGCCGAGACGATGCGCACTGTCTTTTGGGAAGACAACAAAGTCAAGATGATCGACCAGCGGCTGCTGCCCGCCGAGTTTGTCATCGTGGAATATGACACGGTTGCGGGCGTGGCGGAGGGCATCCGCGACATGGCCGTGCGCGGCGCGCCCGCCATTGGCGCCACGGGCGCGTTCGGCATGGCGCTGGCCGCCTATGCCAGCCCGGCCCAGGATCGCGACAGCTTGCTCGCCGACCTGCGTGACGCCAAGGCCGTGCTCGATGCGTCGCGCCCGACCGCCGTCAACCTGAGCTGGGGCACGGCGCGCCTGCTGGAACTGGCCGAGCAGACCGTGCTGCCCAACGTCGACGACATTCGCAGCGCGCTGCTGGCGGAGGCGCAGGCCCTGGCCGACGAGGATGTGGAGATCAACCGGCGCATGGGTTTCAACGGCGCAGCGCTGATCCCCGATGGCGCCAATCTGCTCCACCACTGCAACACCGGCGCGTTGGCCGCCGTGGACTTCGGCACCGCGCTGGGCGTCGTCTTTGCTTGCCAGGAGCAGGGCAAACAGATCCACGTCTGGGTGGACGAGACGCGCCCGCGGCTGCAAGGCGCGCGCCTCACCGCATGGGAACTGATGCGCGCCGGCATCCCCATGCACCTCATCGCCGACAACGCCGCCGGCCCGCTCATGCGCACCGGCAAGGTGGATGCGGTGATCTACGGCGCCGACCGCGTGGCGGCCAACGGCGATGTGGCCAACAAGATCGGCACCTACAAGATTTCGGTGGTTGGCCACGAGAACAAGATCCCGGTCTATGCGGTCGTGCCGACCAGCACCATCGACCTGAACCTGCCCGACGGCGACCACATTCCCATCGAGGAGCGGGATGCGCGCGAGGTGACGCACGTGGGCGGCGAGAACATTGCGCCCGACGG
>JAPKMV010000270.1 GCA_026645635.1 Caldilineaceae bacterium | reverse complement strand
ACCGAGACTGCGGACGACAGTGCGGTCGATGCCACGATCGCAGCCGCGGGCGGCGCTACGCTGCGCTATCCCCTGCGCTACGGCTACGCCAGCGTGGGGCGCGTGACAGCACTGGGCGCCGGCGTGGACCGCAGTTGGCTGGGCCGGCTCGTCTTTGCCTTTGTTCCCCACGCCAGCGCGTTCCTGGCCGCGCCCAGTGAACTGCTCCTCGTGCCCGATGGCATCACACCGGAACAAGCGTCGCTGCTGCCCAACATGGAGACGGCCGTAAATTTCGTCATGGACGGCCAGCCGCTTATCGGCGAGCGCGTGGCCGTGGTCGGCTTGGGGATTGTGGGGCTGCTGACGACTGCGCTGCTCAGCCGGTTTCCCCTGGCCGCGCTCATGGCCATCGAGCCGCTGCCGCAGCGTCGCAGCCTGGCGCGCGCCTGGGGCGCCACCGACTTGTATTCGCCGGAGAACCTGGGCGCCGTCACCCCGGCTGACCTGACCTACGAATTGAGCGGCAACCCCGCCGCGCTCGACACGGCCATCGCCGTCACCGGCTTCAGCGGGCGCATCGTGGTCGGCTCCTGGTACGGCGCCAAACGTGCGCCGATCGACCTGGGCGGGCGCTTTCACCGCAGCCGCCTGCGCCTGGTCAGCAGCCAGGTGAGCACCATCGACCCGGTGCTGAGCGGGCGCTGGGACAAGGCGCGGCGCTTTGCCGTGGCCTGGGAGATGCTGCGCGCCCTCGACACGTCGCCGCTCATCACCCACCGTTTTCGTCTGGCCGATGCCGCCGCGGCCTATCGCCAGATCGACCGAGATCCGGCTGCAACCTTGCAAGTATTCCTGGAGAGTTGAACCATGTACACACTGGCTGTCAAGCGCGCTTTCGTCGCCCAGCACTTTCTCATCGGCGGCGACTGGGGCGCCGAAAATTTCTGGCATTCGCACCACTATCAACTGGAGCTGCAGCTCGAGGGCGCGACCCTCGACCACCACGGCTATCTTGTCGACATCGTCGATGTGGAGCAGCGGCTCAACGAGATCGTCGCCTACTACCGTGACAAGACGCTCAACGAGCTGCCGGAATTCGCCGGGCTGAATCCGAGCATCGAGCACTTCACCCGCATCGTCTGCCTGACGCTGGCCGAGCGGCTCCACGTGCCCAACATCCACGCGCTGACCGTGCGCATCTGGGAGAACGACATCGCCTGGGCGGCGTATCGGCACGAACTGCGCGCGGCATAGTCATTGGAGGAGATAGACCGCGGATTTGACGGATGAGGCGGATTCACGCGGATTTTTTGAATTAATCCGCGAAAATCTGCCAAATCCGCCTCATCCGCGGTCTATCCCATTTTCCCATGCGCGCAGGATTGATCATCTACGGCAGCCTGGATACGCTGTCAGGCGGCTATCTCTATGACCGGATGCTGGTGCGGGCGTTGGCGGCCGATGGCTGGGATGTCGAAGTTTTCTCGCTGCCCTGGCGTGACTACGCGCAGCACCTGGGTGACAACTTCAGCCGGGCGTGGTTGGAGCGTCTGCGCCGCGCGGCCGTGGACGTGATGATCCAGGATGAACTCAACCATCCCAGCCTGGTCTGGGTCAACCGCCGCCTGGCCGGGCGCACACCCTACCGCACCGTGAGCCTGGTGCACCACCTGCGCAGCAGCGAGGATCATCCCCGCGCGCTGCGCGCCCTCTATCGCGCGGTCGAGCGGCAGTACCTTGCCAGCGTAGACGCGATCCTCGCCAACAGCCAGACCACGCTCGCCAGCGTGAACGCGCTGCTCGCCAGCCCCAAGCCCAGCCTGGTGGCCTACCCCGCGGGTGACCATCTACCCGCCCCACCGCCGGCCAATCGTGTAGAAAGCGGCCCGCTGCGCGTGCTCTTTGTCGGCAACCTGATCCCGCGCAAAGGGCTGCACACCCTGCTCGATGGGCTGGCGCGCGTCGAGCCGTCACACTGGCAGCTCACGGTGATCGGCCGGCAAGATGTTGACCCTGGCTACACGAACCAGGTGCGCGCACGCATCGCCGCGCTGGGGGCGAAGGCGCAGGTGCATCTGCTCGGCCGCGTCGCCGACGATGCGCTGTCCACAGCCTACGCCAGCCACGACCTGCTCGCCGTGCCTTCCTACGAAGGTTACGGCATCGTCTATCTGGAAGCGATGCGCAGCGGGCTACCCGTGCTGGCCTCCACCGCCGGCGCAGCCCACGAGATCGTGACCGACGGCGTCGATGGCTTCCTGACGCCGCCCGGCGACGCTGCGGCGATTGCTGGGGTCATCGTGCGCCTGGCCGCCGACCCCGCCTATCTGGCGCGCCTGCGCGCCGCCGCCCTGGCCCGCTACGCCCGCCAGCCGACCTGGGCGCAGAGCATGGCTACCGTCAGCCGCTGGCTGGCAGAAATGGTGAATCCGCAATGAATCGACGCCCTGCAGCCTATGATTTTGTTCGCTACCTGGCGGCCAAGCGCACCGTGGACGATCGGGCGCTCAATCCGCACGTCTGGCAGGCAATGGCCGCCGCAGCCGCCCGCACAGACACGCCGCTCCACGTGCTGGAGATCGGCGCCGGCATCGGCACGATGGTCGAGCGCGCCGTCGCATGGCAGTTTTGCCCCAGCACGAACATCGACTACACCGCGATTGACGCGGAGCCGGCCAACATCGCCGAAGCACGGGCGCGCCTCCACAGCCTGCCAGGGAACTGGACAGTACACCTGGAAGCCGCCGATCTCTTCGACGTAGTCGCCCGCCCCGCAGCCCTGCACCGCTACGACCTGCTCATCGCCAACGCCTTCCTTGACCTGGTGGACATCCCGCGCACGCTGCCTATGCTGCGCCGCCTGCTGAAGCCCGGCGGACTCTTCTACTTCACGATCAACTTCGACGGCGCCACCATCCTGCAGCCGGCAATCGACCCGGCCTTCGACGCACAGGTCGAGGCGGCCTACCATCGCACCATGGACGAGCGCATCACCGATGGCCGGCCGTCGGGCGACAGCCGCACGCTGCGGGTGCGTCCGACTGGGTGGTGCATCCCCGCGGCGGCCTCTACCCGGCCGACGAGGCCTATTTCCTGCATTTCATCGTCCACACGATGCATGGCGCGCTGCAGAGTTGCGCCGAACTTGACCCGGCGCAACTGTCCGCGTGGATCGAGACGCGCCACCGCCAGATCGAGCAGGGCGAATTGGTCTACATCGCCCATCAACTGGATTTCTTTGGAGTCTGTCCATGAGCACCGAACACCGCGCAGCCGTAACCGGTGTCGCTCGCCGCCATAGCCCGACCTTGATGGTGGTGGTGATCGCCTATCTCGTCTTCATCTTCCTGGGCATCCCCGACGGCATGTTGGGCATCGCCTGGCCGTCGATGCGCGGCGACTTCGGCCTGGCGTTGGGGCAGATGGGCGTGCTGCTCACCGCCTCGACCGCCGGCTTCCTCATCACCAGTTTCAGCGCCGGCCGGCTTATCACCGTGCTAGGCGTCTCGCGCCTGCTGATCATCACCACGATCCTGCGCGGCGTGGCGTTGATCGCCATGGGGCTGGCGCCCTCCTGGCCGGCGCTGGTGGCGGCGTTCCTCGTCTTCGGCCTGGCCAGCGGCGGCATCGACGGCGGGCTGAACACCTACTTTGCGATGAACTTCAGCCCGCGGCTGATGAACTGGCTGCACGCCTCCTTTGGTCTGGGCGCCACCCTGGGGCCGATCTTGATGACGGTGCTGCTGAGCATGGAGGTGGCGTGGCGCTGGGGCTACATCGTGGTCGGTCTGCTGCAGGCGGCGCTGGCGCTGCTCATCTTCATCCGCGCCGATGCGTGGGAACTGCGCTCCGCCACCCACAGCGACGGCGCCGCGCGCAAGTTGGAGAAGATCAGCTACCGCGCGACCCTGCGCCGCCCCATCGTCTGGGTCAACATCCTGATCTTCTTCCTCTATTCGGGCACCGAGATCACCGCGGGCAACTGGATGTACACCATCTTCACGGAGTCGCGGGGCGTACCCGTGACCACTGCGGGCTTCTGGGTCAGCGTCTACTGGGCTAGTTTCACCGCGGGTCGCATTGTCTTCGGCTTTGTCGCCAACCGCTTCAAACCCGTTCACGCCACGCGCGCCATGATCGCCACCGGCGCGCTGGCGGCCACGCTCATCTGGTGGAACCCGGCCGATCTGGTCTCTTTCCTGGCGCTGGCCTTGATGGGCTTTGCGATGTCGCCGATCTTTCCGCTGCTCATGTCCACCACCCCTGCTCGCTTGGGCGTGGCCGACGCGACCAATGCCATCGGCTTCCAGGTGGCGGGCGCGTCGATTGGCATTGCCGTGCTGCCGGGGCTGGCGGGCGCGCTGGCCGAACGCTCCAGCCTGGAGGTGATCCCGCCCTTCATCCTGCTGGCGACGATCCTGATGTTCGTATTGCATGAGGTGGCGGTGCGCAGGCACAGATAATGGAGATTGAGGGATTGAGAGATTGAGGGATTGGTTGACGGCGACGCAATCTCCTAATCTCCAATCTCTATTGCATAGTCAGCAACTCCAGCGGGTTCGTGCGGCGGCCAAAGTCGCGAATCTCGAAATGGAGATGGGGGCCGGTGCTGTTGCCGGTGGAGCCGACCGTGCCCAGCAGATCGCCCTGCGCCACCACCTGCCCTTCTTCCACGAAAATCTGGTGCAGGTGGGCGTAGAGGGTGATGTAGTCGATGTTGTGGTCGATCACCACGAACTGGCCGTATCCCTGGCTGTTCCAGCCGGCGCGGATGACAACCCCGCGATCCGCGGCGGTGATCGCCGTGCCGATGGGCGCGGCAATGTCGATGGCACGGTGGTCGGCGCGGTAGCCCTGGCTGAGCCAGCCGTAGACGGGCCAGACAAAACGCCCGCTGCCATAGGGCCAGTTCGCCGGGATCGGCCCCATGCCCTCGGGTGCGCGGTCGCTGCTGCGGCGCTCGCTGCCTGCGGCGAAGAGTGTGAAGGGCGACGTGTTGACTGGCATCTCCAGGATCATCGGCAGGAAGGCGCTGGCTTGTGTTGGCGACGCGGCGCCACTGACGGCGTCCAACTCGGCGGCGAGCGGCGGCGGCACGCGCAGGTGCCAGCCCGCCGGCAGCACAACAGCATCCATCGGCGTCTCGCCCAACCGGTTCCAGGCCAGGAGATAGATCTGCGCGGCGCTCACGCCGTACTGTGCGGCGATGCTCTCCAGGGTTTCGCCCGGCTGCACCGCGTGGCAGCGGACGTTGGCAGGCGGCGCGGTCAGCACATCGCCGATGACGAGCGGCGCGGCCGGGTCAAAGTCAGGCGCCACCGCACAGGGCGTATCCTCCAGGTCCAGCCCCGTCTCCAGGGCCACGGTGAGCAGCGTGTCGCCGGGGCGCACGGTGTAGCTGCACGCGCCTTGTGCACCGGCGTCGAGGTTGACGGCGTCACACGGCGCGTGCGGCTGCGGCAGGCTCGGGTCCGGCGTCGGCGTGAGCGGCAGGTCGCGGCGGAAGGGCGTGGCGCTGGGCGCCGGCGTCGGCGTGGAGATGTCGATGGGGCGCACGACCGGCTCATCCTGGGCGAAAGCAGTCGCCAACCCTGCACCCAGCACGAGG
>JAPKMV010000026.1 GCA_026645635.1 Caldilineaceae bacterium | reverse complement strand
CGGCATCAGTCGTCTTGTTCGGGCACTCTGGAAGGAGGCGACCGCCGTAGCGTTCCCAGGCATCGGCCGGCGCCCCTTCATAGTCACTCCCCGTAATCGTCACCACCGTAACGGTTGTCGCTGCGGTGTCCTCAACCAGCGGCAGCAGCTCGCGCAGGTTGTCATTCTGATAGACCGCAGCATCGAACACGGCGGCGTTGTAGATTGCCCACAGCGCATCCTCGTCGGTTAGCGCAGCGGCTGGATCAGCCAGCGGCGACAACGGCGATTCCTGCGCAGCCGGCGCGCCGTGGCTGGGCAACACCGTGATCAACACCAGCGTCAGCACCGCACTGACGGCCAATAGCCCCAAACGAAATCCTGTCGAACGCATCAATCGCTCCATTCTCTCAAAATCACTCACTTTTGATCCGCACCATGTCATGCGCCGCCATCGCTGCGCCCACAATGCCGGCGTCATTCTGCAGTTCCGCCTGTACAATCGTGGCCTGCGCCTTGAGCAGCGGGAGGAACTTCTCGGCTTTTTTGCTCACGCCGCCGCCCACCACAATAACGTCGGGCGAAAGCAGCAGTTCCAGCACCTCAAAATAGTTGTTGACGCGACGCGCCCACTCACCCCACTTCAGGTCTTCCGCCTTGCGGACGCGGTCAGAGCAGTAGTGTTCGGCGATGATGCCTTTCATGGGCATGGGCAAGTGGCCAAACTCGGTGTTGGGCAGCAGCTTGCCGTCGTGGAAGATGGCGCTGCCGATGCCCGTGCCGAAGGTCAGGATCATCACCATGCCGCTGCGCCCGCGCCCCGCGCCGTAGGTCATTTCGGCAACCCCGGCTGCGTCGGCGTCGTTGAGCAGCCGCACCGGGTTGCCGGTGGCAGTGGCGAACAACTGCTCGGCCTGGACGCCAATCCAGCTCTTGTCCACATTGGCTGCGGTCATGGTCACGCCGTGGCGCACGATCGCCGGGAAGGTGCAGCCAGTCGCCCCGCTCCAGTTGAAGTGTCTGGCCAACTGTTTCACCACCGCCGCGACTGCGTCCGGCTTCGACGGTTGGGGCGTGTCGATGCGATGACGTTCCGTGGCCAATTGTCCCGTCTCCAGGTCGACGACGGCGCCCTTGATGCCGCTGCCGCCGATATCGATTCCTAGCGCCTGCATAGGTTCCTCCCGTTGCGTTGACCGGTTGAGTACTTGAGTGGCAAGGCAAAGTCTACTACTGCCTGAAATTGGCTGCAAGTATTTGCGTGCGGTGTCTGCGCGGCTCGCTCCCTCTCCCACAGACCTGTGCTACAATTGCCATCCTATGAGACTCAACATCTGTTTTCCCAAGAGCGCGTCGTCGCTGCCGTTGGATAAACTGGCTGCGCTGCTGCCGCCCACCGTCACCCTCATCCCAACCGAAGACGCGCCGCCGCCGGATTGCGACATCCTGGTGCATGGGTTTCCCCAGCGGGCATGGCTGGAAGGCTGCCCGGCGCTGCGTGCGGTGATCGTACCCTTTGCCGGCGTGCCCGCCGAGACGCAGGCGCTGCTGCGCGAGTTTCCGCAGATCGACCTGCACAACCTGCACTACAACGATACGCCCACCGCCGAATTTGCCATTGCCTTGATGCTGGCGGCGGCCAAGTTGATCGTCCCCCTCGACCAGGCGCTGCGTCGCGGCGATTGGTCGGCGCGTTACGGCGAAACGGGGACGGAGATCATGGCGGGCAAGACTGCCGTGATCCTGGGCTACGGCATGATCGGCCGGCGCATTGCGCCCGTCTGCCAGGCGCTGGGGATGCACGTGATCGGTGTGCGGCGGCGGCCAGGCGTCGCCGTGGAGCACTCCGTCGAAGTGCATGGCATCGACGCGCTGCCTGACCTGCTGCCGCGCGCCGATGTGCTGCACTGCGTGCTGCCGGGCACACCCCACACCACCGGCCTGCTCGGCGCCCGCGAACTTGCGCGGCTGCCCGCCCACGCGATCATCGTCAACGTCGGGCGGGGCGAGGTGATCGACGAGGAAGCGCTCTACACGGCGCTGCACGACCGGCGCATCCGCGCCGCCGGCATCGACGTCTGGTACAACTACCCGCACAGCCCGGAAGCGCGCAGTGACACGCTGCCGTCGCGTTTCCCATTCCACGAACTCGACAACGTGGTGCTCAGCCCACATCGCGCCGGCTGGCTGAGCGCCGCCGAAGACAACCGGGTGACGATGCTGGCGCAACTGCTGTCCGCCGCCGCTGCCGGCCAACCGATGCCGAGCAGGGTGGACAAGGAACTGGGGTATTGAGGCAGTTGTGATACAATCGCCCCTGTATGAATGCGGCTCCTGCATCGCCACCCAAAACCTGGCCGGTCTATGGTCACACCTGGGCAGTCCATCTGCTGCAGCAGACCCTGACGACCGAGGCCGCGCCTAGCCTGCGCCGCGTCGGCCCCAGCCACGCCTATCTCTTCCTGGGCATTCAGCAGGTTGGCAAAACGACGCTGGCACGCGCGTTCGCTACGGCGTTGCTTTGCACGGCGGGGCGCACGACGCCCTGCGGCCACTGTCGCGCCTGCATGTTGATGGCGCGGGGCAGCCATCCCGATTTCCACCTGGTGCAGCCGACCAACAAGGATGGCGCCGTGGATCGGGACGGCGGCGAATTGCGCGCCGAGCGGGCCAACGACCTCGTGCACGATGCGGCGCTGCGCCCGCTGGAAGGACAATGGCGCATCTTTCTGATCCAGGATATGCACCTGGCCAATGCCAGCTTCTCCAATAAGATTCTGAAGACGCTGGAAGAACCGCCGCCGCAGACGATTCTGCTGCTGACGGCGACCGACCGCAAGCGTGTGCTGCCCACCATCGCCAGCCGCTGCCAGGTGCTGGAATTGCGCCCGCTCGACCGGCCCACCGTGGCGCAGGCGCTGCTGGCAAGTGGCCAGGCCAACGCGGAGGAGGCGGATCTGCTGGCGCGGCTGGCCAATGGCCGCATGGGGTGGGCGCTGGAGCAGGCGCAGCACCCGGAACGCCGCAGCGAACGGCTCACACAACTGGCGACGCTGCGCCGGCTGCTCGACGCCAACCGCATCGACCGGCTCGATTTTGCCGCATCGTTGGTGAGCAAGCGCGAGCGGGACAATCGCGAGTTGTTTGGTATGCTTGGGCTGTGGACGACCTGGTGGCGCGACGTGATGCTCGTGCAGGCGGGCTGCGACGACGCCGTCAGCAACGCCGACCAGCTTGACGAACTGCACCGCCAGGCTGCCGTTCTGGACAGCCGCCAGGTGCGCGCCGCGCTGCAAACCTTGCAGCAGATCGACGGCTATCTGCACCACACCGTCAACGCCCGGCTGGCGTTGGAAGTGCTCATGTTGAAATTGCCCAAAATGGAAGGGAGTCGATCATAGAATGCCTGTCGTCGTAGGAATACAATTCAAACCGGTGACCAAGGTCTACCACTTCGACCCAAACGGTCTGTTGGATCTGGGCCACCGTGATTATGTTGTCGTCGACACCGCCCGCGGCCCGGAAGTGGCGCAGGTCGTCGAAGCGCCCCACACCATCGGCGAAAGCGATGTTGTGGGCGAGATGAAGCCGGTGCTGCGCCGTGCGTCGGCGTGGGACATGGTGCAGCGCGACCTGTGGCAGCACAAGGAGCAGGAGGCGCTGGCCGTCTGCCGCGCCAAAGCCCGGGAGCACAATCTCAACATCAAGATGGTGCGCTGCGAATACAGCTTCGACGGCGGGCGCCTGCTGGTCTACTTTGCGTCGGAGGATCGGGTCGACTTTCGCCAGTTGGTGCGCGAGCTGGCGCGGGTCTTCCGCACGCGCATCGAGATGCGCCAGATCGGCGTGCGCGACGAGGCAAAGCTGCTGGACGGCGTCGGCAAGTGCGGACGTCAGCTCTGCTGCACCAGTTGGCTGCGCGAGTTCACGCCAGTCAGCATCCGCATGGCCAAAAACCAGCAGCTCCCCCTCAACCCGGACGAGATCAGCGGCGTCTGCGGGCGCCTGCTCTGCTGCCTCTCCTACGAGGATGAGGTCTATCGCGAACAGAACCGCAAGATGCCGAAGCTAGGCGCCGAAGTGGTGACGCCGCAGGGCAACGGGCGCGTGCGCCACATTCACCCGCTCAAAGAGAGCGTCACGGTGATGCTGGAGAACCATGTGCTGGTGGAGTTTGCCGTGGGCGATCTCATCTCCAGCAAGTCGGCCAGCGGGCAGAGCTGCAGCACCTGTGGCGGCTGCACGGTCAAGCGTCGCGCCTCGGCGGAGGAGGACAATGCCCGCCTGCGCGCCGAGGCAGCCAAGCGCAAACAAGTGCGCGGCGGCGATAAAAGCGGGCGCGCCCCAGCCGGCGAGGAACGCAAGGCAGATGAGGGTCAAAAGAGCGGCGACAACAAGCGCAGCAAGCGCAACAAGCGCCGTCCGCGCGATGAGAACAGCGGCGATTGATAAGAAGGTGGGGGTGAGAGGGTGACAAACGCACTCTTTGCCCGCTCGCAATAAAAAGGGAGACGAGGCGTTGCGCCTCGTCTCCCTTTTTATTTTCCGGTCTGCGTTGCAAGAGATCGATGTAAGCCGTGGGTGCGGCGCGTCAGGCAAGCTGGCGGTGATGCGCAACGCCGTTGGGGACAAACGCGGGCGGCGCCAGTTCGTCCGGCCGCTTGAAGACGGATAGGCGCAGCGCTGTGCGTTCGTTGCCTTCGATATCCACCTCGGTGAAACTAGGGACAATCACCAGATCGATACCGTCCTGTTCGAGGTAGCCGCGCGCAATGGTGACAGCCTTGATCGCTTGATTGATGGCGCTGGCGCCGATTGCCTGCATTTCGGCGTAGCCATGCTCCCTCATTACACCGGCAACGGCGCCGGCGACGGCTGTCGAACGGGACTGGGCAGAGACTTTGATGAGCTCGGCCATGATGTGTGCCTCCTTGTCGATCCATGCATACGCTTCAGTGTTTCCAGAGACAGTTCGGATTACGCACTGCCTGTCTGGGTATGATGACGACAGGAGGGGGAAAAGGGCGCGGGGAATTTTGAGATTGGAGATTGGAGATTTTGATGTCTTGGGGTCTTGGGGTTCTTGGGTTATGCAGTGGATTGCACCCGAAGACCCCAAAACCCCAAAACCCCAAGACATCAACACTTCACAGCACTACTTTGCGTATTCCACAGCGCGGGTTTCGCGCACTACCGTCACGCGGATTTGGCCTGGATATTGCAGGTTGTCCTCGATCTTCTTGGCAATGTCTTTGCTCAGATTGATCGCTGCCAGGTCGTCCACGTCATCCGGGCGGACAAGCACACGGATTTCGCGACCGGCCTGGATGGCGTAGGTCTGGCTGACACCCTTGAAGCTGTTGCCGATCTCTTCGAGTTCGGTGACGCGCTTGATGTAGGTCTCCAGGCTTTCGCGGCGAGCGCCCGGCCGCGCGCCGCTGATGGCGTCGGCCGCGGCCACGATCACCGCCTCGATCGACTCCGGCTCCACTTCGGCATGATGGCTGGCGATGGCGTTGATGACGACATCCGGCACGCCGTAGCGCTTGGCGATCTCGGCGCCGACGATGGCATGGGGGCCATCGATCTCGTGGGTGACCGCCTTGCCCAGGTCGTGGAGCAGGCCGCCCATCTTGGCGATGCGCACGTTGGCGTGCAGTTCCGAGGCGATGATCCCGGCCAGCTTGGCCGTCTCGACTGCGTGCTGCAACTGGTTCTGGCCGTAGCTGGTGCGGAACTTCAGCCGGCCTAGAATCTTCTGCACTTCGCGGTGGAGACCGGACACGCCGGCTTCGATCATCGCCTGCTCGCCGGCCTCGGCGACGATGCGGTCGATCTCCTGCTGCGCCTTCTCGACTTCCTTCTCGATGCGTGAAGGGTGGATGCGGCCATCGGCCACCAGCTTGCTCAGCGCGATGCGCGCCACCTCGCGGCGGATCGGGTCGTAGCTGCTGATGATGATCGCCTCGGGCGTGTCATCCACCACCAGGTCGACGCCCAGCGCCTGCTCGATGGCGCGGATGTTGCGCCCCTGGCGGCCGATGATGCGCCCCTTCATCTCGTCCGAGGGCAAATCCACCGTGCTCACGGCAAACTCATTGACGTGGTCGCTGGCCAGCCGCTCGATGGCGAGGGTGATGATGCTGCGGGCGCGGCGTTCGGCTTCCTCGTTGGCCTCGGCCTCCACCTCGCGGATCTTGCGCGCCATCTCCTGCCGCGCAGTATGTTCGACGCGCTCCAGCAACACCTGGCGCGCCTCCTCCTGGTTCATGGCGGCCACGCGCTGCAGTTCGGCGTTCCACTCATCTTCGGCAGTCGTCAGCTTCGCCTCCCGCTCGCCGATCTTGGTCTCACGCTTATTGAGATTGCGTTCGCGGTTGTCGATCTGTTGCAGGCGCCGCTCGGCGCTGTCAAGCCGGTTTTGCAGCCGTTCTTCTGTCTTCTCCACCTCAGCGCGGCGGCGAGCAGCTTCGGCGTCCATCTCTTTGCGTCGCTGGACTTCCTCTTCCTTGATGGCGAGTTGCATCTGCCGGGCTTGCGCCTCGGCTTCGGCAACGATGCGGGCAGCCTGATCTTCCGCACTCTGCCGCAATGCATCTTGCCGGTCGCGCTCGGTTTGCACGCCCAAACGGCGACCGCGGCCATAAGCCACGTAGCCGGCGACGCCCGCGCCGATCAAGGTAAAGAGAATGACCAGGACGACGGTGAATAGATTTTCCATACGTCGTTGTCCTCGTCGTAGTTACAAAAAACAAAAGCGCTGCAGCAAACGCCACAGCGCAGGATAAACAAATTATCCCATTGGAAATTCACCGGCTGCGACATTGCAGCGGCGCTTTCCATCCACTTGGAATCGGTGCCGTCGACCGTTCAGCCGTCGCTGCCGTTGCGTGCTGGCGCGGGTGCGGCGAAACGTTGGGGCAAGCCCACCTTGCTGCGGATCAGACCATCGATCTCGCTCGAGATTTCGGGGTGCGCGCGCAGGTATTCTTTGGTTGCTTCACGCCCTTGACCGATCTGCTCGTCGTTGAAACGGTAGTATGCGCCGCGCTTGGCCAGGATGTCGTATTCCACGCCAAGATCTAGCAAGTCCCCCACCGTGCTGATGCCTTCGTTGTACATGATGTCGAACTCGGCGATGCGAAAGGGCGGCGCCACCTTGTTCTTCTTCACCGTCACCCGCGTGCGGTTGCCGATCACCTCATCCGCCTGCTTGATCGATTCGATGCGGCGGACATCCAGGCGAACCGAGGCGTAGAACTTGAGCGCCATACCGCCCGACGTCGTCTCCGGGTTGCCAAACATCACGCCGATCTTCTGGCGCAGTTGGTTGGTGAAGACCATGCAAGTGTTTGTCGACTTGATGGCGCCGGTGAGCTTGCGCAGCGCCTGGCTCATAAGCCGCGCCTGCAGACCGACATGGCTGTCGCCCATTTCACCCTCGATCTCGGCGCGCGGCACCAGCGCCGCCACCGAATCGACCACGACCACATCCATCGCATTCGAGCGCACCAGCGCTTCGGCAATTTCCAGAGCCTGTTCGCCCGTGTCCGGCTGCGAAATGTAGAGACTGTCTACATCCACGCCGATCTTGGCCGCATAGGCCGGGTCGAGCGCGTGCTCCACGTCCACGAAGCCGCAGATGCCGCCCAACCGCTGCGCCTCGGCGATCACATGGAGGCAGAGCGTCGTCTTGCCGGAGCTTTCCGGGCCGTAGATCTCCACCACGCGCCCGCGGGGAAAGCCGCCCACACCCAACGCAATGTCCAGGCTCAGGCTGCCGCTGGGGATGGCTTCGACGTTGAGCTTGGTGGCATCGCCCAACTTCATCACCACACCCTCGCCAAATCGCTTGTTCAGGCTCGCCAACGTCGTCTCCAACGCTTTCTGGCGACCATCCTTGCTCATGAACCGGCTCCCACCTGCGTCCGTTTCAACCTGTCGACACGCGCTGTGCACCGCCAACGGATTTTTGCATCAACACAGTACAGCTACACGATTCCAAATAAAACTATAGCGTCAGTGTGTAGTTTAACAGCAGATTAACCGCGCGTGCAAAAGCCTCTGCGCAAAAGAGCGGTTGAAGACCCCACGATCAGATCGGCGCGGCAAGCTGTTCGCGCAGGTGCGCCAGGTCGCGGCGCACCCGCTCATCCTCGCGCAGCAGTTCGGCGATGCGCGCAACGCCATGCCGCACGGTCGTGTGGTCGCGACCGCCCACCAGTTCGCCGATGTTGGGCAGCGTCAGCGCATGTTCCTCGCGCAGCAGATACATCGCCACCTGCCGCGCATGAGCGATCTCGGCCGTGCGCCGCCGCCCAGTGAGGTCGGTCGCGGCCAGCCCAAAATGCGCCGCCACCAGCGCGATCACCTGCGCCGGTGCACAGAGCGTGCGGCGCTGCGGCGGGCTGTCCAGCAGCCCATCAGCAGTGCGCACGGTCGCCGGTGCACCCTGGATGCGCACTTGCAGGGAGATGCGGTTGAGCGCGCCCTCCAGTTCACGGATGTTGCCGTCGGCGCGCTCGGCGATCAGCATCAGCACGTCCAGCGGCAGTTGGCAGCCGAGATGCTGGGCTTTGGCGTTGAGAATCTCCACCCGGTCTTCGTAGTCGGGCGCCTGCAATTGTGCGGCGATGCCACCCTCGAAGCGGTTGCGCAGCCGGTCCTCGACGCCGGCCAGGTCGCGCGGTTTGCGGTCAGCCGCCAGGATGATCTGCTTGCCGGCGCTGTGGAGAAAATTGAAGGTATGAAAGAACTCTTCCTGAGTGCTGGCTTTGTTGCCGATGAACTGGATGTCGTCGACAGCCAGCACATCGACGTTCCGGTATTTCGCCCGGAACGCGTCGGTCGTCTGCGTGCGGATTGCGGCCACCAGGTCGTTGGTGAACTCCTCGGATGTGCAGTAGAGCGCCCTCAGCCCGGCGGCATTGATGCGCGCCGTGATCGCCTGCAGCAGGTGCGTTTTGCCGAGGCCGACGCCGCCGTAAAAGAAGACCGGGTTCATTGCGCCCGGCTGCTCGGCTACGGTCAGCGCGGCGGCGTGGGCCAGCCGGTTGGACTTGCCGACGACAAAGCGTTCGAGGAGGAACCTGGGATTGAGCACCGTGCGCGCAGGCAGTTCCACGACGGCAGCCGCGGCCACGACAGGCGGATTCATCGGTCGCGGCGCGACCAGCGGCGCCTCCTCGCAGTCGGCCTGCTGCACCACCGCCACCTGATCATAGAGGGGCGTGGCGCGGGCGTGGGGCGGATCCACCACCGGCTTGGGCTGCACCCGGAACTTGACATCCACCGTCGCCCGCCCCATGATCACCGCCAGCCGGCGCTTGATCTGATTGCGCAGCTTCTTCTCGACCCAGTCGAGCCGAAACGCGTCGGCAATGCCGATGATAAACTCGCCGTCTTCGTAGGCGATCACCCAGGAATCCTGAATGACGCTGTCTATGGAGCCGGCCGGCTGATGCAGGGCAAAATCGCTCTGCAACTGGCGCCAGATGGCTCGGGCGTCGATGTGCTCAGCCGGCGCCAACGCCGACCGGGTTGGTTGCGGGGGCGAGTCGATGCCGGCGTCGAGTTCGACTGCGACATCTTCTACGCGGGCTGCAGATTCCACGCGAACCGCAGACGGGCGTTCATGCGCCTTTTCAGTTGTTTGCGGTCGCGTCGACATTGTGCGATATTCCCAGCCAGAAAATCCGCTGGCGCCGTGAATGGCTAATGATGCCTGATAAAATGGTTCGGACGACGGTCGAGCATTTGTTTTCACAGGTTGCGTCTTGGGTCTCGCCTGCGATTGGGCATCGAACCCACGTTGAAATGAACGCACAAAGTCCTCCCTATCCTGGAGCGGTCTTCGATGATGGCGGGTCGCGTCAATCCACGCCGCGGCGACAGTGAATGCCCAGGGATAAATAAAGCGCATGTACAGACATACGCCCTTAACGCCATTTGATATTGTGTTGTTGCTCAAACATCCGCGCAGAATCTGCGGATCATCGGCTACAGGCGCGCTGCGGATGCGCCCAGTTTTCTATCGCCAAACGGTTACGGTGGATCGTATCCGGCAAATTGCGCTGTGTTGGCGAAGAGAATTCAGTCAATTCAGTGGTTAGGAGTCTATCAGATTTCACACCGATTCGCAACGTGGCTACCAGCGCGGAACACTCTGTTTGGCAGCGATTATCGTAAATCTGGCGACACAGAACGCCAGTTCTACGCAACATATAGGGTCGCCGCGCAGGCAGCAAACCAT
This sequence comes from Caldilineaceae bacterium, assembly GCA_026645635.1. GTDB lineage: Bacteria > Chloroflexota > Anaerolineae > Caldilineales > Caldilineaceae > Fredericiella. The sequence continues at coordinate 4,154 of JAPKMV010000026.1, read as the reverse complement.
ATGGCTTGCGAATTAAATTTCTGCGGACTCTGAAATTTAAGGTCGCACGCGAATATGCTTGCCCGTTGTTAATATTCCGTTATACTTGTCTACACGATCCGGGTGAGCCTCTCGTGAGTGCGGTTCAACTTATCCCCAAATGTGGATAAACAACCGGCGACGAACACCAAAATTGCGCCGGCCACACGGCGCAGGTTAACGAACGATTAACAGATCGCTTGACATTCATGGACTACGGCTACTTCAACTACATCACCCATTGGCCTGGCGGGCGCTGGGGTTGGTGGGAATGGCGCCGCGCCTGGTGGCGCTTTTACCAGGCCGACCGGCGCTGGTCGCCGCCCGACTATGCCACTTTTGGCCAGTTGACCGCCCCCACGCATCCTCACTGGCAGGCGGTGCGCCAGCAACCGATTACCCTGGAAGCGCTGACCCGCCGCGCAGCCAAAAACGATGCCCTCGGCATGCAGCCGGCCCTGTCCGCCTTCAGCGAATCCACCGTGGCCGCCGCCCTGGTGCAGGTTGACCCATCCGAGGAGGAGACGGCCTACCTGGCGTTGCTGCGCTGCGCCAACGACGAGGAAACCCTGGAGCGCCTGCTCGATGCAGCACTGCAATGGGCCGGCGAGCAGGGCTGCACACAGCTTGTCGGGCCGACTGGGCTGCTGCCAGCCTGGCAGTCGGGCGCGCTGCTCGACCATTTTCACATGACGCCGCCGCTCCACACGCCCTACAACCCGCCTTATCTGCCCGACATCCTGGCCACCACGATGACACCTTCCTGCCACACGGCTCTCTACCGCTGGCCGACCCCGGCGGATTCGCCCCTCCCCACCGGCCCGGCCGTGCTGACCACACTCGACCCGCTGCGGCTGACGGGCGACTGCCTGCACTTGTTGAATGAAGGGTTAAACCCCGAAGGCGCCTGGCCCCGGCTGGATGCCGCCGCGGCCGCGCTCTTTGTGCAGATGCTGGCGCCCTACCCGACGGCTGGCTGGGTCGCCACTGTAGACGAAGAGCCGGTCGGGCTGGCGCTGGTGCAGCCCGACCTGGCGGAGGTGATGCGGCGCGCCGGCGGTGGGCGCTCCTGGCCGGGTCGCGCCTACGCCGCCTGGGCCAAAGGCCGACCGGCAGTCGCGGGCCGGCTGCTGCTGGCCGCTGTGACGCCCGCGTGGCGCGGGCAGGGCATCGGCGAGCAGTTGTGGCGGCAGATCGCAGCACACGCCATTGCCGCAGGCTGGAAGACGATCAGCGCAGGGCCATTCGCCGCCGACAGCGCCGGGGCCGCCTTCCTCACCGCGCACGGCGCAACCCCGGCGCAGCGCTACACAACCTACACCTGGTCCGCCTGGTAGCGCCGCGCATGGGGCCGCTTCATGCAATGACCGACCGGCAAGCGCTCAATCGCACAATCTCCGTCCGCCAACGGGATGAAGGAATTGGGAGATTGTCAAGCAAGCGAGAAAAAGCGAGGAATTCGTGAGACCAACCCAGATTACCATCGACCGGGGTGCAGGCGTGATGCAAGTCGTCTGGCAGGACGGCCATCAGAGCGATTTCAGCCTGGCCTGGCTGCGGGGCAACTGTCCTTGCGCCACCTGCCGCGAGGAGCGCCGCGCTGCGGTGGAAAACACCGACCCGCTGCGGCTGGTGAGCACACCGCCGCCCAGCACTGCCGTGGCTGCAGCCGAGTTCGTCGGCCACTATGCCATCCGCCTCACCTGGAGCGACGGCCACGCCACCGGCATCTATCCATTCACCGGGCTGCGCGCCTGCTGCCCATGTTCGGCGTGCAACCCGGACGGCCCACCACCGCTGGTCTACGACTGAGGCCAGTCATGCCCACAACTTGGTGATCTCGTCCACAGCGAAGCGCGGCAGCGGCGTCGCACGCCCGGCGCGGGTGGCGACCAGACCGCCGTCCGCCGGCGTCACCTGGCCGATCACCGCGGCCGGCCAACCGTGCTCCGCCCACAGCGCCAGCAGGCGATCGACACGGCCCGGCGCCGCCGTGGCCAGCAGCGCGCCGGAGGAGATCGTCCCCAGGGGGTCGAGGCCGTACTCCGCGCAGAGCCGCTGCGCCAACGGCGTGATCGGGATCGCATCCAGATCGATGGTCAGGCCAACGCCGGCGGCAGTGGCCAGTTCCAGCAGCGCAGTGGCAACACCGCCCTCCGTGGGGTCATGCATCGCAGTGACCAACTGCGCGTCCGCCGCCAGCAGCGCCGGGCGCAGCACGCTGATGCCCGGCGCAAAGAGATAGCCCGCGGCGGTGTCCAGGTCCTGGGGCGACCAACCGCGGGCCAGCAGATCGGCGCGGCGCTCGCGGGCGATGATCGAGACGCCCTCCACCGGTGCGCTGCCGACCAACAGCACGATATCCCCTGGCTGGCAGCCGCTTGTCTGCACCAGGCGGGCGCGCGTCACCTCGCCCAACATTGCGCCCGCCACCACCACCTGCTGCACGCTCGCCGTCACCTCGCTGTGGCCGCCCGCCACCACGACACCGATGGCACGGCAGGCGGCGCCGATTTGGGCGAACACCGTGCGCGCCAGGGCGGCGTCGCTCTGACTGGCGGGCAGGAGCAGCGTAGGCAAGTAGAAACGCGGGGTCGCGCCGGAAACGGCCAGGTCATTGGCGCAGACGTTGACCGCATAGAAGCCGATCTGGTCGGTGGCAAAGGTGATCGGGTCGGTCTTGGCCACCAGCAGCGTATCGCTGCCGGGCGCAAAGTCGATCACCGCGGCGTCCTCGCCGACGGTGGGGCCGACCAGCAGACGCGGGTCATGCGTCGGCAGGTCGGCAAGCAGTTCAGCCAGGAGCTGATGCGGTAGCTTGCCGGCGGCCAATTTTGCCGTGGTCGTCATGGAAAGTTGGGGACGCCGGGCTAGTTCACAACGTGAACAGGCATACCGAGAAACGCCATGCGGAAGAGCGTGGCCGCCTCCAGGTCATCCAGCATGGCGCAGCCGAAAGTAGCGGGTTGGCCGATCAGCCCCGACCAGATCTTGCGCCCATACTCCCACGTGACCGGGAGGCCGTGAATGCCGTTCTCATAGGGGCCGACATCGTAGATGCCCAGCCAGTAGGGCATATCCAGCCGGAAGATGTTGCTCTTGGCGTTGAGAATCTTGGATTGGACGTCGTAGTTGCCAGGCTTGGTGCGCCGTTCGCCGGCGCCGGTGCTGCAATCCCAACTGTAGAGGACGCGCTCGCCCTGGTAGACCCAACACTGCTGGCGGCTGATGCTGACGACAAAGCGCGTCCCGGAGAGCGGCACCGGCGGCTTGCGCAAGCTGAGCGTCGGCACACCGTAAGGAATGCGAATCTCGCGTCCGGCGTAAACGCTGTCGTTGTCGGGCAGGCTGTTGTACTCGCGGATGGCCTGCATCGTCGTGTTGAACTGGTTAGCCAGCGCGGAGAGCGTGTCGCCGCTCTGCACGGTGTAGTAAAAATAGCCACTGCGGGGCAGCCCGATCTGGACAAAGCCGGCGCCGCTGTTGCTCGCCCGCTGCGGAATCAGCAGCCGCTCGCCGGGGTAGATGGCGTTGGGATCGGCCAGACGATTGGCGGCCAGGATATCGCCGACGGTGAGGCCGAACGCGGCGGCAATCTGCCCCAGGCTCTCGCCCGGCTTGACGACATAGGCTTCGGCATTGGAGACCGTGCGCAAGTCTTCGCCGACCGCAGGCAGGAGCAGTGTGCGCCCGGCGCTGAGTGGCGGCGCAGTGTCGGTGAAACCGTTCAGGGCGGCGAGCGCGTCCAGGTCGAGACCGAGGCGCAGCGCAATCATCCCCAGCGAGTCACCGGGGCGGACGGTATAGGTGCGGTTCAGGCTGGCAATTGGGTTGCCGCTGCGCGTGATTTCGGGCGTGGGCAGCGGCGTCGTCGCCGGTGGGGCGGCCACAGACGCATCAGCACCCGTCGCCGCTTCTGCTGTCGCGTCTTCGGATATAGCGACGGGCGTCTCCACTGCGTCGACGACGGTCAGTTCAGCCGGTTCTGGCACGGTCAATTGCAGCACTTCACCGGCGCGAATGGCGTTCGGATCGACCAGGTCGTTCAGGGACATGAGAGCGGCCGTCGTCAAGCCGTAGCGCCGGGCAATGCCGGAGAGCGTCTCGCCTGGGGCGACCGTATGGGTGGCAGGTAG
>JAPKMV010000269.1 GCA_026645635.1 Caldilineaceae bacterium | reverse complement strand
CTGCTGGTGCGCGTTCGGCGGCCCTGCCCCGCGCCGCCGCCTCTCGCCGACGATGCGCTGCCGCCGTTGACGCTGGTCATCGCCGCGCACAACGAGGCGGATTACATCGTCGCCAAGCTGGAGAACTGTCTGGCGCTCGACTATCCGCGCGACCGTCTTAGCCTGATCTTCGTGACCGACGGCTCCACCGACGCCACCGTGGACCGCCTCACTGCCTATCCAACGCCGTCAGGAGTCGATCTCCGGGTGCTGCACGCGCCGGAACGCCGCGGCAAGCTGGCGGCGATCAAGCGGGCGATGCGCCATGTCCACACGCCGATCGTCGTCTATTCCGACGCCAACACGCACCTCAACCGTGCGGCGCTGCGCGAACTGACCCGCCACTTTGACGACCCGCAGGTAGGCGCTGTCGCCGGTGAAAAGCGGGTGCGCTACGGCAGCCAGGCCGGCGCCGAGGGCGTGGGCGAGGGTGTATACTGGCGCTACGAATCGCGGCTCAAGCAGCTCGACGCCGATCTGTACACCGTTGTCGGCGCGGCCGGGGAACTCTTTGCGCTGCGCACGGCGTTGTACGAGGAAATGCCCGATGACACGATCATCGAGGATTTCAACCTGTCGCTGCGGGTGGCGCGGCGCGGCTATCGCGTCGCGTATGCGCCGGCCGCGTATGCACTGGAAGGTCACGCGGCGTCGGTCGGGGAGGAATTCAAACGCAAGGTGCGCAACGCCAGCGGCGGCGTCCAGGCCATCCTGAGGATGCCGGGGCTGTTGAACCCATTGGCGCATGGCTGGCTCACCTTTCAGTATGTCTCGCACCGCGTTCTGCGCTGGACGATCACGCCGCTGGCCTTGCCGCTGCTCCTGCTGCTTAACGGCCTGCTGGCGCGGCGGGATGGGTGGCGCTATCGATGGTTGTTGGCCGGGCAGGGTGCCTTTTATGCCGCCGCGCTGCTGGGCCAGGTCGCCGAACGCGCCGATTATCGGATCAAGTTGTTTTACATTCCCTATTATTTCTGCGTTATGAACTGCGCAGTGTATGCTGGAATGTGGCGTCTGTTATGGGGGCGCCAGAGCGCGGTCTGGGAACGAACCCGCCGCGCCGATACAGCCCCTGAAGAAAAGGCCGTTATCGGCCATCAATCTTTGGAAGGATAGAAGTCATGAACAAAACATCAGCTATCGGTAACGCCCTGCGCCTCCTGCGCCGCTACTGGATTCCGGTTGCAGCGGTCGCCCTCTTTGGCGTGATGCTCTTTGCCGGTCAGCCTGCCTGGGCTGCCGACGGCGCCAACATCGGGCAGACCGTGCCCACACCGACGCCGACCGCACCGCCGGCGCCACCGACCGCCACGCCTGCGCCGACGCCGGCAGACAGCGGCAGTGGGGAAGGCAGTGATGACGGGGCGGGTGGCGAGACGCCGGCGGAAGCTGCGCCGGCCGAGGCCGCACCCGCGGAAGCCCCACCGGTCGAAGCAGCGGCAGAGACGCCGACCAGCACCGTCACCCTCACCGGCACGGTGACTGCCCTGACGCTGAACGTGCGCCAGGGACCGGCCATCACCTTTCCGATCATCGGTCGCCTGACCGCCGGCACGGCGATCAATGTGCTGGCGCGCAACGTGGACGGCGCCTGGCTCCTCGTTTGCTGCACCGCCAACGGTGGCACGGGCTGGGTCTCCGCCGAGTTCATCGCACCCAGCTTTTCCGCAGCCGAGGCGGCTGGGCTGAGCGTCTCCAACAGCCTGGCGACGACAGGCACCGTCACCAGCCCGATCACCGGCACGGTCGCCGCCGCGGAGGTGGCCCGTTCGGGCAGCGGCACGGTGAACGTGCTCACGCTCAACATCCGCCAGGGGCCGAGCACCACGACGCCGGTGGTGGGCCGCTTCCGCCAGGGCAACACCTTCACCGTGCAGGGCGCCAACGCCGCCGGCGACTGGTATCTGGTCTGCTGCGTTCCCGGTTCGCAAGGCGCCGGCTGGGTCAGCGCCCAGTTTGTGACGTTGGGGGATGCCGACGCTGCTGCCGCACCGGCAGTTGAGGCGACGCCGACCCCGGCGGCAGAAGCCACCGCACCGGCCGCCGAGGCGACACCGCCGCCAAGTGAGGAGACACCCGCCGCCGAAGCGACGCCGGAGCCGACAGCCCCAGCCGAGACGGCTGGCGTCACCGACGTCCTTTGGTAGGCGCCTGTTAGCGACTGCCACACAATCGACAGGGGAAAGCATGCACCGGGTTTGGGCAGCTTTCCCCTGTTTTTGTTTTCATCGCCTGTGATCACGCCAACAGCAGCGGCGCCCGTATCCACCCGCTGGCAGCGCATCGCCCCGTTTGCCGCAGTGGCCAGCATGGGCCTGGTGGCCCTCGCCCTCTACTGGCTCACCGCTGCGCCGGGTCTGACCTGGCTGCATCAGGGCGCAGATGGCGGCGAACTGCTGGCCGCCGCCGTCGTCAATGGCGTCCCTCACCCGCCCGGCTATCCACTCTATGTTATCTTGCTGCAGGGTTGGCTCACGCTCACCGGCGCGCTGCTGCCCGGCAGTGACCTGGCCTGGCGCGGCAACCTTGCCAGCGGGCTGATCGCTGCGCTGAGCGCGGCGCTGACCGTCTGGGTGGCGGGGCGGCTGCTGCCGGAGGAGCGGGGGCGCTGGCTGTGGGCGGCGCTGGCGGGCCTGGCCTGGGCCGTCACCCCACTGGCCTGGACGCAGGCTGTCATCACCGAAGTCTACGCACTGCACATGCTGTGGGTGGCCTGGCTGGCGCTGGCGGTGCTGGTCTATGGGCGCCGTGCGCGCTACGCCGTCCTGCCCATCGCCTTTGGCATGGCCCACCATCTCACCTTTGCCTTGCTGCTGCCTGCTGCGGTCTATGCGCTGTGGGTGCAGATGAAGGGTCCGCGGCGTTGGCTGCGTATCGCCGCGGCGTTGGGCGCGGGATTGGCGCTGGCCGCGCTGTTCAACATGCGCACGGTGCTGGTCGCAGGCAGCGGCCCGCCGCCGATCAACTGGGGCTACGCCGACGGGTGGGACGGGCTGTGGTGGCTACTCAGCGGCGAAGCCTATCGCGGCTATCTGTTCAGCGCACCGCTCGACACGCTGATGAGCCGGCTGGCTGCCTGGGCGTCGGTGCTGACTACGCAGTATACGCCAGTTGGGTTGGCGCTGGCGCTGATCGGGCTGGCGCGCTGGGACCAGCAGCAGCCCTGGCTGCGCACCTTTAGCCTGCTCTGGCTGGCGCCCGTGAGCGTCTACGCCATGGGCTACAACACGCGCGACAGCGATATCTACCTGCTGCCGGTGGTCTGGTTGATGGCGCTGTGGCTGGCGCAAGGGCTGATGACCACGGCCACATGGCTGCGGGCGCGCTTTCCGCGGACGCAACTGGCGCTGGCTGCCTTGGCGTTGGTGGGCGTGGTGGCATTGGCCGGCGGACGGTGGACGGCGACATCCGCCGCCGCCGATCGCACCGCCCAGACATATCTGATGGAGGTGGCGGCCGTGCTCGAACCCGCCGCGATCGTCGTCAGCTACAACGATCAGGAGACGTTTGCCCTCTGGTATGGCACGTGGGCGGATAGGACACTGGCGGCAGCGGCGCCGGGTCTGGCGCCACTCAACGAGCCGCTCTATCAATTTGCCTGGTATCGGCGGCTGCAAGGCGATCTGCACCCCAATTTGCCAGGCGCCGGCGAGTCAATCAAGGCGGTCGTCGCGGCCAACGGGGCCGGGCGTCCGATCTACTTTACGCGACCTCCTGCGCCCTTCCCCGGCTTTGTTGCGGAGCCGGCTGGCCCGCTCTGGCGGCTGCGACCCGTCGCGCCGTGACGTGAAAACTGCTACCGCCACCCACTTCAACGCAGCGGCGCCAAGATGCAGAGAACACACCGGTAGAACTACGCTGTTCTTCCTCTGCGAGCCTCTGCGTCTCCGCGGCTCTGCGTCAAAGGGATCTTTTTAGATCGCCTCGAGCAGATCGGGCAAAACCACGCCGGCTGGCCCTTGCAGATAGGCGTCGGCCATGTCACTCAGCGCCGTGCGCTCCGGGTTGACCTCGATGAGATGCGCGCCAAGCTGGCGCGCCAGCAGCGGCAACTGCGCCGCCGGGTAGACCACACCGCTCGTCCCCACCACCAGCATGACATCGCAGCGTTCCGCGGCGCGCCAGGCGTGGTCGAGAATCCGTCCCGGCAGCGATTCGCCAAACCAGACGACACTGGGCCGCACGGAGTCGCCACAGGCGAGGCACTGGGGCGGCCGTGGCGCGCTGCGTTCTTGCATCGTCAGGGCATGGTCGAAGCCGCAGCGGTTGCAGTGAAAGCGGTCGATGCGCCCGTGGAGATGCAGCACGGAGCGGGAGCCGGCGCGCTCATGCAGATCGTCGACATTCTGCGTGATGAGCGTGAAGCGGTGCACGCGCGCTTCCAGATCAGCTAACGCACGATGGCCGGGGTTGGGCTGCGCCTGTTGAACCCGCTGCAGACGATCCATATACCAGCGCCAGACTACGCCCGGATCTGCGCTGAATCCCGCCTGCGATGCCAACTGCATGGGGTCGAAGTTCGCCCACAGCCCCGTCTGCGTGTCGCGGAAGGTGGCAATGCCAGATTCCGCGCTGATGCCGGCGCCCGTCAGGCAGGCGATGCGTTGGGCGGTGCGGAGGAGGCGCGCAGCCGTGGCTAGCTGCAGCATCTCCATCTCGATCGGGTCGAAATCGGTTTCCATCTGGTTGGGAGCGAGTCTGCAATCCCTGCTGCGACAAAAAAGCCGGAGGCAGCATGGGCTGTCCTCCGGCCAATCCGCTACAACAGAGCGATCAATCGGACAGAGAGAGTTCCGTCTTCGGGTCGAAAATGTGGGCGTTGGCCATATTGACCGCCATTGTCACTTCCTCACCGACAGCCGAGCGCACGCGCGGGTCAACGCGGGCAATAAACTGCTTGTCGTCCTTGGTCATCAGGTACAGGAAGATTTCGTTGCCCATCATTTCGACGACATCGACGCGGGCCTGCATGTCGGACTCCAGGATGCCAGGCGGCACGAAGGGCTTGGTGTGCATGTCTTCCGGGCGAATGCCGAAGATGACCTGCTTGCCCTTGTGCTGGCGCCATTCCTCAGCCTTGGGATTCGGCACTTCGAGGCGGAAGCCGCCGGCGTTCACCTCAAGTTTGCCATCGCTCTCGACCAGCGTGGCATCGAAGAAGTTCATGCTCGGGCTGCCGATGAAACCCGCAACGAACACATTGGCCGGGTGATCGTACAACTGCTGCGGGGAATCGATCTGCTGCAGGATGCCATCCTTCATGACGGCGATGCGGCTGGCCATGGTCATGGCTTCCACCTGGTCGTGCGTCACATAAATGAAGGTGGTGGCCAGGCGCTGGTGCAGGCGGGTGAGCTGGGCGCGCGTCTGCACGCGCAGCTTCGCATCCAGGTTCGACAACGGCTCATCAAAGAGGAAGACGGCCGGCTCGCGCACGATGGCGCGACCCACGGCAACGCGCTGGCGCTGACCACCGGAGAGCTGCTTGGGCTTGCGGTCCAGCAGGTGGCCAATGTCCAGAATGTCGGCGGCTTCCTTGACCCGGCGGTCGA
>JAPKMV010000268.1 GCA_026645635.1 Caldilineaceae bacterium | reverse complement strand
GCGAGAAAGGAAAAGGGTTGGCTTCGGGTTGTTGTGATAAACCTCATACCCCATGAGATAAGGTATGCCTGATTCATCAACGTGGACACGTTTGAATACTGGGGCCTCAAAGATATCATCTGCAACTTCTCCGAGCCGACGCGTGGGAAAGGAGATCCAATCTTGATAATCCGCAACGATACCTGCGTAGCCGATATGATAGAAGGCATCCAGACGCAAGGGACCACTGAACGCCCTTCGGATACCAACGGCGAAAGCATGATCGTGTGCTGGCGTCAACATCTCCGGTAAGTCAAGTTCTCTTGAAATATCGTGTCGAATGCTCGCCAATTCATCATTCGCCTCTGCCCGCAACTGCGCCGCCTGCTCGATCAGCCTATGGATGCGCTCCTCCGTCGTCGCATCCAGCCGGGGGATGGGCAAATCGACCACATGGTGCGCCTCGATGTGAGGAATCACCGCGCCGTAAGTCTTCTGCTCGATCAGCGTGCGTCCCAGCGGGCTGCTGAGAAAGGCATACAGATAACCGGGCGGAATCTTCTCGGGATCGGCGACGATGCGGATGATATCGTCCGAGCCGATCAACCCCTCCATGTCTGCGCGCACATAGACCAGATTGCCAATCGTGCCAGACCGCGAAAGCAGAATGTAGCCCCTGTGAATCCGCAGTGAATCGAGCGCTGGCGTGTATTTCTTGGATACATAGCGAAGATCGCTCAGATCGGCCCGCTGCATATCTGAGGGTGATAGCCACGGCAATCCATGCTCCGGATCATCTACGTAGATGCGCTTGAACCGTCCGGGGATGAACACCCCGCCCGGCATGCACACATCCGCCAGCCGATCCAGGCGCCGCGCCGCATAGACTGCGGGAGCCTCGCGCACCATCGGCTGCGTGCTCGGCGTGACAGCCGGCGTCGCGCTCGCCCAGTCGCGCAGGGTGCGCAGCGCCTGCACGCCCGGGCTGGCATGGTAGGAGGCATCCAGCCGCTGCCCTTCACCGGCCAACGCATGGGCCGGCGTCACCGTGACCTTCATGCGTCCACCCGCCCGGTGCGCAGAAAGCTCAGATAGGCGTCGCCAATCGCCGGCAGGTCGTCGTCGATCCGCTTTTCTTGCGTCGTGAACGGCGTCGGCACACGGCGGCGCCCCCGTTGGCGCAGCACTTCGCGCGTCTCCGTGAAAATCTGCTCGGCGCCGTCGGCATCGCGCACATAAATGGTGTTCCCGCGGCGGTCATGCCCCACCGTCTCGGCAATCGCCATGAAGACCGGATAATCAGGCGCACCGGCCAGCGCAGCCGCGTCCCGTTCCTGCTGAGATTTGCGCCGCAGGAAGAGCAGGCTCGCCTGCACGCCCACCTGGGGCAGAAACGCCTCCACCGGCAGGTCGACGCTGGCGAGCACCTGACAGTTGTCCAGAATCCACTGGCGGATGTAGGCGGCGTCGGGGTTGCTCAGGATGCCGTCGGGCAGCACGATGGCGATCCTGCCCGTGCCCGGCTTCGCCCACTGCACACAGCGCTCCACAAAGAGCACCTCGGGCGCCACCTTGCTCTGCAAGGCGTACTGCCTCGCCCAGCGTCCGTTGTTGCCCAGCGTCCAGCGGTGGCCCAGGTCGAACTGCTCCAGCGTGGCCGGGTCGTCGATGGGAATCTTGGCGCCAAAGGGCGGGTTGGTGAAGATGTAATCCATGCTGTCCAGCGGCGCGATCAGGCGGGCGCGCTCGGCATCGTTGACATCGATACCCGGAGTATCGCCGTACTGCGTCTTGAGTTCGGCGACGCTCTTGCGCACCATCAGCGGGAATTCCAGCGAGTTGAACGACATGATGTTGCCGTGGCCGTCGTCGTTGAGGATCATGTTCATGCGCGCGGCGCGCTTGAGGTCGGGGTCGAAGTCGATCACATATAGACAGGCGGCGGCGTAGGCGCGCAGGATGTCCATGCCCGGTTCGTTGCGTTCCAGCCGCTCTTTGCGCAGCAGGGGATGCGCATCCGGGAAAAGCTGATCCGCCAGCTTGGTGCGGATATGGTCGAGCACGTAGGTGGCAAAGCGTCCGCTGCCGCCGGCCGGGTCGAGCATACGCGGCCAGTTGGCCGCGTCGGTCAGGTCGGCGTCGCCGCCGGGGTCCATCATGCGCACCATCAGCCGGATCACGTTGGAGGGTGTGAAGAACTGGCCGCGCTGCTGCTTGAGCATGCTGGAGGTGATCTCTTCGTAGGCCGCGCCCTTCACATCGACATCGGTCTCCAGCAGGTTGTAGCGGCTCAGTTCGCCCACCACGTAGGCCAGCACGCGGTCGTTGAGGTCGATGGTGTCGCGCTCGCTGAAGATGCTGGCGTACTCCAGCGCCTGCTTCACTTCGGCGAAGAGGTCACGGATGCGCTGCGCAATCGCGGCCTGTCCTTCGGGCGTGTTGCGTTCGGTGCCGCGCACCCAGAAGCGGCGCTTGCCCTTGCTGCGCTCGTCATGAATCTTGCAGAAGATGAGATTGAGCACCTGCCAGAAAGCGGCGTCTTTCTTCAGCCCCTGGTTGCCGTAGATATAATCGTGGATGCGGGCAAAGGTGCGCTGCAGGTTGTCGCCGGTGGCGATGCGCACGGCGGCGCGCTCCGGGTCGTCCAGGTCCCTGGCCTCTTCGCCATAGCCTGGCAGGTCGTAAAGATCGACATACTCCGGCTGAATCCGCCCGCCGCCTGTCAACTTCTGCTTGTAGACCTGCTCGGAGCCATTCGTCCACATGCCGTAGCGGCAGTTGGAGAGCGCACCCAGGGTTTCCTCAAGCTGCATCACGCCGCGTTTGGGGTCGCTGGCTCTGACCTTGGCGTCCTGCACGATGCACGCCCGCATGATCAGCGCGGGGTCATCTTTCAGCACATTTTCGGGAAAGACGGCGATGGAGATGCGCGTGCGCTGCTTGCGCGGCTTGCCATCTACATCGAGGGTCTCATAGACCAGCAACTGGTCGCGCACCAACTGCGTGTGCTCGAAGCCATATTCATCCACCAACGCCCGCGCCACTGCCTGAAAGAGGCGCTCAGTAGGCGTATCCTTGACCGGCGCATTGGTGATGAAGTCGTAGAGCTGGTTCTCGGCGAGCGTAGTTGCGGTGTCATCGGACTCAGCTTCGGCATCCACCCTGCTCGACGTGGAAAATAGTCTGTCGTCCTCGGCCTGTTGGGAATCGCTGAGCATCCAAACTATACCTTTCGCGTTTGATCAGGTGGAAATGGCTGATGAAGAAAGTATACCCAACCTGTGATTACCTCACAAACTGACCGAATTGGCACGGGTGTAGTTCAAGTTGGGTTGAAAGCGTTTGGAACACGAAAGACACGAAAGCGCCGGCATCTTTCGTGACTTTCGCACATTTCGCGTCTATCGTGATCCAGGTTCCTGCGCCCCCAGCTTGAACTACAACCGAATGGCGCTCCCGGAAGATGCGAACGCCTACAACCAATTCCCTGCCAGCCATCTCACCGGGTACAATACCCGCATGAACACCACACCGCTTAACAACCAAACACTGCTTACCTATCTCACGCGCCACCTCGACCAATACCTGGCCGACCTGCGCACGCTGACCGCCTTCGATTCCGGCACGCAGCACAAGTCCGGTGTCGATGCCGTGCAGGACTGGATGCAGGCGCGGCTGGAAGTGCTCGGCTTCACCTGCCAACGCGACCACCAGCCTGTGCTCGGCGACAATCTGCTGGCGACGCGGCCGGGCCGCGGCGGCCATCGCATCATGCTTTTGGGCCACGCCGACACGGTCTTTCCTGTGGGGACGGCCGCGGCACACCCGCTCACCATCCAGGGGCAGAAGATCCTGGGGCCAGGCGCGTGCGACATGAAGGCGGGGCTGCTCACCGGCCTCTATGCCATTCAGGCGCTGGATGCAGCCGGCTTCACCGACTACGGTGCGCTCCACTTTCTCTGCGTCTGCGATGAGGAGGTGCACGAACGCTGTTCGTTGCCGCTGATCCGCCAGGTGGCGCGCCAGTCCGACGTGGCTTTCACGCTGGAAGCGGCGCGCGCCAATGGCGACATCGTCACCGCGCGCAAGACTGCGGTCTGGGCGAAGTTGCGCGTCCACGGCAAGGCGGCCCACGCCGGCGTCGAACCCGAGAAGGGGCGCAGCGCGATTCTGGGATTGCTGCGCCACCTGCTGCGTATCGATCAACTGAACGGGATGCGCGAGGGCGTGACAGTCAACATCGGCCGCATCGAGGGCGGGACGCAGCCCAACGTCGTCGCCGAGGAGGCGCTGGCGGAACTCGACCTGCGCGCCTGGCGCTCCCAGGACATGCTCGACCTGGTGGCGGCGCTGCAAGCCGAGGCCGCCACGCCCGCGCTGCCGGGCACGCGCACCGAACTGGAGGTGGACGTGTCCATCGGTATGCCGGCGATGGAGCGGACGCCAGCGGTGGCGCGGCTGGAGGCGCTGGCGCAGGAACTGGCCAATGGCCTGGGCTTCACCGTCAAGGGCGCCAGCACCGGCGGCGCGTCCGACGCCAGCTTCGTGGCCGCGGAGAGCGTGCCGGTGTTGGATGGCCTGGGGCCGATCGGCGGGCTGGATCACAGCCCGGATGAATACGTGGAACTCGCCAGCATCGTCCCGCGCACGGCGCTCCTGGCGCAGATGATCGCGGCGGTGGGAGATCCGAGCGTGGGGTGAGTAATTAGACCGCGGATTTGGCAGATGAGGCGGATTTACGCGGATAAATCAAAAATCCGCGAGAATCCGCCAAATCCATCGAATCCGCGGTCTATCCTAAATCCACGATCTATGGCGCTTTGACGGAGACGGTGCGGGTGGCCGTGGCGGCGGTGCAGGCGGTGCCGCGGGCGACGATGCAGGCGCGGTAGGCGTAGGTCGTGCCGCTGCGCAGACCGGAGTCGGTGCAGCTGTAGTCAGTCATGCTCTCGTCGTAGCCGATGTTGCAGGCGGCTACGGAACGCCACGAACTGCCGTTGGTGGAACGCTCGACCACAAACGCACCGGAAAATGAGCGGCCGTTGTATTGCCAGTTCAACTCGATGCGACCCCGTTTGCGCGCAGGCATGGCGCGGAAGTCCTCGATCAGTGTGGCGCTCTGCGCGTCGGCGGACTCGATGCCCGGCTCCTGGTTGGTTGCGATGTCCTGGCTGAGCGCAGGGACGGCTGGCGCCGCGGCAGTTGCCACCCCGGTCCAAAACCAGAGCGCTGTCACCACAACTCCTGCCACGAAAAGCCAGCGGCCCAACACAGTTCCTCCAATTGCAGACGATGCTGCCCACGAGTATAGCATAGCTGTTGACAAAAACGCCATCGTCGCGCGGACGGTTCCCTGCAATGGCGGCGGCTGTGGCATACTCTAATGTTGTGGACGCGCCGAGTAGCAAGACCGGGTGCGAACACATTGGGCGTGCCCGCGTGGGCGTATCGATGTCAAGCGAAAGAGAATCTGCAGCATGAAGTCACTCTCCTCGGTTTTACAGTCAGTGCCGGCGTCGCCAACTACGATGATGATGCAGCGCGGGCGCGAGTTGAAAGCGGCCGGCAAAGATGCCATCAGCCTGGCCGGCGGCGAACCGGATTTCGACACCCCGG
>JAPKMV010000267.1 GCA_026645635.1 Caldilineaceae bacterium | reverse complement strand
CGTTCGTGGGCCAGCGCCTTCAGGTCGCCGCGGATCGTCACTTCAGAAACGCCGAAGCGCTGGCTCAGCTCGGCCACGCTCACGCGCCCCTGCGCTTGCAGCAGCAGCAAAGTCTCCTGGCGGCGTTCTTCCATGAACGGTGTCTGTGACGACTCCACAATCATTACCTTTGATTACGATTGCTTTCGATTGAAAGTAATATATCATCACTCGAAGCTCTTGTCAATCGTGAATCTCGGTGGGGCGCCGCCGCTAATCCGCTGTGTCTGGGCAGGTGGCCTGATAGGGCAGGGTGGGGAGATAGTCAGTCCATTCGGCTTCCGTCATGTTGCGATTGGCGATCTCGCAGGCGCGCTGCGGCCAGGGCGTCATGTCGGCGTCGATCACTTGGACGACCGGACCCATGAAACTCACCAGCAGGCGCTTTCCATCGGCGCTAAGCCGCATCCATTCGGTCTCCTGACCGGTCTGCAGCGGCGGCGCCAGCGGTGTGCGCGTTGCCCAATCCCACCAGATGATTTTGCCATCGGCGCCGATCGACGCCAGGGCCAGATCACCGTCGAGGGTGCGGAAGTTGACGCTCCAGACGGGGCGACTGTGCCCCACAAGCGGCTCGCCCAGGGGTTCGCCGGTCTGGGCATCCCAGACGCGGATGGTTTCGTCGCTGCTTGCCGAGACCAACTCAGCACCGTCGGGCGACATGATCAGATCGGTCACCCAGTTGGTGTGGCCTTCCAGCGGCTCGCCGATCGGGGCAAAGGTGTTGGCGTCCCACATGCGAATCGTCTGCCCGGAACTGCCCGAATAGAGCCGCTGCCCGTCGGGGCTGTACACCAGACTCATCGCCCAGCCATTTTCGTGGGCCTGGAATGGCTCGCCAACTGGCGCGCCGGTCATCACATCGTGCACGGCAACAATGCCGTTGAATGCGCCGGTTGCCACGCGCTGGCTGTCGGGGCTGAACGCCAGCCCTAACAACTGGTTTTGCACCTCAGAGCGGAGCACGTGACGCGGCGCCCAGGTGGCCGTATCCCACAAGACCAACAGCCCACCCGCATCAACCGTGGCGAAAGTGGCGCCGTCGGGGCTGAAGGCGGCATTGAGGATCGCGTTCTGGTGGTCGGTGGCAATCTGCCGTGCGATGTCCAGGGTCGCGGCGTCGCGTACAATGATTTCTTTGTCGAAGCCGGCTGTCACCAGGGTGCGCTCGTCCGGGCTGAGCAGCATGGCGCGCACCCGGTCGCTGTGGCCGCGCAGTTCCTGCATCATGCCGACATCCCAGACCAGCGCGCGGCCATCGCTGTCGCCGGTGACGAGCGTTGCGCCGTCCGTGCTGAATGCGGCGGCGCGCACCGCACTGCTGTGGCCGCGCAGCGGTGCGCCCTTTTGCTGGCCCGTGGCCACGTCCCACAAAATCGCCTGGTCGTCGGCGCCGCCGCTGACCAGGGTGCTGCCGTCGGGGCTGAAGACAACCGAAAGCGCCCGCGCCGTGTGCCCGAGCAGCGCGTCACCGCGCTGTGCGCCCGTCGCCACGTCCCACAAGCGCACACTACCGTCATAGCTGGCGGTCGCCAGCAGTGCACCGTCGGGACTGACGCTCACCTGATGCACTTCGTCGGTGTGATTCTGCGGCAGGGTGGCAACGGCTTCATCTTCGGCGATGTCCCAGAGAACGATGAGGGGAATGTTGTCCTTTTCGTCGACGAGGACGATCACGTGGCCGTCGGGTGTGACTACTGCCGGCATACTCTGTTTGACCAGATTCGTCGCATATTCGCCCACCGCGAATTCTTCCACGAGTTCGCCGCTTGCGGTCTCCCAGATCTGGAATCTTTCATTCTCCCAGAACACGACCAGGCGGCTGTCATCCTGTGAGAAGGCGATGTTGTAGAGACCGCCGCCATCGGGGGAGGCGATCTCGAATAAGGGAGCCGTTGTTTCGGCGTCGCGCACGGTGATGGGGCCGCCGCCGCGCCAGGTCGCCATCCTGCTGCCGCGCGGGCTGAAGACCACGCCCTGCTGCTCTTCGACGGTGGCGCCCAATAGGGTGCTCTGCCGTCCGTTTTCATCCCACAGCAGCACGCTGCCGAATTCGTTGTGAGCAAGGACGCTGGCTTCGTCGGCCTGCAGATGCACGCCGTAGATCGCACCGTTGACGCCGTACATGATGCGGCGCAGCCGCGGGTCGATGTCGGTCTTCAACAGCAGTTCGGCGCTGTCGCGCGGGCCGGGGCTACGTGACAGCGATTCGGCATTGAGCAGGAGCGCCAGGTCGATCTGCGTCTCCTGGGCATTGATCGCCTGGGCGCTTAACTGGCGCGCCAGTGCGATCCGCGCCGTCTCTTCGGCATTGGCGCGCTCGGCGTCGGCAGTCTGCTGCGCGCGGAAGGCCAGGACGGCCGTAAAGGCGGCAATCACTGCCACGACGACGAGGACGAAGGTGAGCCATGACAGTTGCCGCCGGCCGCGCGCCTCGTCCTCGGCGCGGGCGTGTTCGCTCTTGGCCAGTGCCTGGGCGCTCTCCAGTTCTCGTTGGCGCGCTGCTTCTTCGGCCAGGGTGCGCCGCTCGCGTGCCGCCACACTGGCGGCAATGAAGTCGCGGTGCTGCACCGTAATCTCATCCGCGCGCTCGACCATCCACCGTTCTGCTTCCAGCAGCCGGGCGCCTTGCAGCAAGTTGGTTTCGTCGTTCGGGTTCTCCTGCCAGACGGTCAACGCCGCGCGGGTGCGTTGGCGCCAGGTCTGGAACTCGCGATCCAGGTTGAGCCAGGTCTGTAACCGCCGCCATTCGCGAATCAGCGCCTCGTGCACCAGTTCAGCCGTCTCACCTGTCCGCGGGTTGTGGTTGGTGACCAGCAGGCGCGCGTCGGCCAGGTGCTGCACCAGCGGCCACCGCGCCTCGCCAATCTCACTGCGGGTGGCCATGCGCCGTACATCCTGCGCATCCTGTGAGGGACGCACCAGCGTGAGAAAGATGTGGGGCGCCTGCACCTGTTCGGCGGGCGACAGCGCGGCAAACACCTTCTCGGCGTAGCCAGCCAGCGCGCCGCGCACACCGCCGATGGCGTCGAATGCCTCGTGCGTCACCCAACCGTCGCTCTGATGCTCCCACAACTGGGTCAGGGCAAATTGGAGCAGCGGCAACTGGCCCGGCCCATCGCCGATATCCACCAGCAGCCGGTCGACCAGCCCTGGCTCGAATGCAACGCCACGCAGTCGCGCCGGCTCCTCGATGACCTGGCGCAGCTCGCTGCGGCTCAACGGCCCGATCAGAATGGTATGGTTCTGCAGCAGATCGGCCAACGCAGGATAGCGCAAGGCTTCGCCCATGAAATCGGCGCGCATGGCCAGCAGCAGCCTGGGGGTGGGCGCATCTCCCTGGACAGCCGGCGCCAACAGCCGGTCGATAAATGTAGTGCGCAGCGTTTCATCGTTGCAGGCGGTGAAGACTTCCTCGAACTGGTCGACGATCAGCAGCGTATGGCGCAGTAGCTGCGTCCCGCCGTTGTCGCCCCGCTCGGCCAGCGCCTCCTGCAGCGCAGCGACCGGGTCCTGCCCGGGGCGCATCACGATGACATGCGCCAAGTCCCCTGCCGCAGGCGCCACAACTGGCGCGACATAGGCTTCGCCGCGCTGACCCAGCACGGCGGGAATCAGGCCAGCCTGGATCACCGACGTTTTGCCGCTGCCTGACGCACCGACAACCACTGCCCGCCCCGGTCCGGTGACGGCTGCCTGGAGACGCTGAGTCACCGCGCTGCGCCCAAAAAATATGTCGGCGTCGTCACGACCGAAGGAGGACAGCCCCCGGTATGGGCTATCGCCGACCTCGCGCGGGGTCGGGCTTTCGCCGGCCAGGAGGCGCAGGTAGAGCGTCTGGGTCTCATCGTCCGGATCGACGCCCAATTCCTCAGCCAGCGTGCGGCGACAAATCTCATACTGCGCCAGCGCCGCCACGCGCTGACCACTGGCGAACAGCACGCGCATCAATTGGCGATGCGCCTCCTCGTTCCACGGTTCGATGCTGATCTGGCGGCGGGCGCTGGCATTGGCCTCGGCGAAAGCGCCGGCGCGAAAGGCATGTTCGCCCAACGTATAGAGCGCGGCCATTGCCAGCCGCTGCAGCCGCTCGCTCTCTCTGCGGCGCCACTCCTCGAACGGCTGGATGTCGAGGGTCAAATCGGCCAGAAACGGACCGCGATAGAGGCTGACGGCCGCGTTCAAGCGGTCGATGCAGGCTGCGCACTCTTCCACGGCGGAGTGTTGATGGCGGCGCACCTCCGCCATCATCTGCTCGAAGACCAGCACATCGACCCAGGCGTGCGCCGGGTTGAAGGTCAAAGTCGTGCGGTCGGCGATGATGACCTCTGCCTGGGGCGACGCCTCCTGCGCTCCGGTTTCATTGCCATCGGCGCTGCCCAGCCCCAGACGAATCCGGCGCAGCGCGGCGCGTAGATTGGTCAGCGCTGTTGCGGTGTCTTGTGAGTCCCAGAACAGCGTGGCCAGCGCCTCACGCTTGATAACCTTGTTCGGCTGTACGGCAAGATAGGCAAGCAGGGCGCGCGCTGTATCGGCTTCGAATTTGGCGGGTGGCTGCCCGTTAAGCGTGACTTCAAATGATTGGAATAATTTGATGCGGAGATTTGCTGGCTGACCGTCACTCACAGATGCTCGCCCCCAGTGGACATGGCCGACATGACCTGGTGCTCTTGCACCGCGTAATCATATCACTGTACAAACCATTAACGGAAACAACTCATCCGCCACGGGATTTATCTGGGCGCCATGCATTTTCGGGCGGTTTTTGACACGGTGAATGCGCTGTCACGCTGCCGTCACGCAGGCGGATAAATAATGCTGCCATCGACTGTGGCCGGAGTCCCCCGACCGGCCACAGCAGACACGATGGGGCGGGTTCAGCCAGACGTGGCCGGGGTCCCGCGACCGGTCACGCCAGGCTGAGCGAGATGAGCTGGTTCGCAACGAAGGAAGACGATGTTTGATGCCCTCGAAACATTTTTGGATACAGCCACCAGGTATGAGTCCTATCTCCTACGCACCTGGTGCACGGCCAGCGGCGCCCGGCGTTGGATGGTCGAGAATGTCATGACCGGGGAGCGCCACACGTTCACCGATTTGCCGGCGTTGGTGATGTTTCTTCATGCCAGCAGCGCGGATGGGCATCGGAATGCGCGGGTGAGTCGACTCGCCGCGCATCGCACCGTGCCTGATGGCGCCTCACCCGAAGAGCAGCCGCAACCCAGCCAGCAAAGTCAGCCCAATCGCCAGGAGTTCAAATAGTCCCTGGTCGATGTAGCGAATCAGCACGCGCCCGCTCACGGCGCCGAGCACGGCAAAGGGAATCAGCGCCAGGCTGATGCGCAGCGACGTCAGGTTGATCAGCCCCAAATTGTAACTGAACGGCACCTTGAAGACGTTGAGCACAAAGAAATACCAGGCGGAGGTGCCCATGAAGACGAGCTTGGGCAGCCGCATCGCCAGCAGGTAGACGATCATGATCGGCCCAGCCGCATTGGCGACCATCGTGGTGAAACCGGCGCTGACGCCGGTCAATGCCGCCCAGATCGGATGGGTCTGCGCTGCCTCCGGCGGCGCGGTTTTCT
>JAPKMV010000266.1 GCA_026645635.1 Caldilineaceae bacterium | reverse complement strand
ACCGCGTGCGCGTGCTCACTGAGAAGGATCCGAGCAAGCTGCCGTGGGGCGACCTGGGCGTCGATATCGTCGTCGAGAGCACCGGCATCTTCACTTCCCGTGAGAAAGCCGAACTTCACCTCCACGCCGGCGCCAAGAAGGTCATCATCAGCGCCCCGGCCAAGGGCGAAGACCTGACCATCGTCATGGGTGTCAACGAAGACAAGTACGACCCGGCCAAGCACAACATCCTGAGCAACGCAAGCTGCACCACCAACTGCCTTGCCCCGGCGGCGAAGGTGCTCAACGACATGGCCGGCATCAAGCAGGCGCTGATGACCACCGTCCACGCCTACACCAATGATCAGCGCATCCTGGACCTGGTGCACAGCGACCTGCGCCGCGCCCGCGCCGCCGCCATGAGCATCATCCCGACCACCACCGGCGCGGCCAAGGCCGTCTCCCTGGTGATCCCGGAACTCAAGGGCAAGTTCGACGGCTACGCCATGCGCGTGCCGACCTCCACGGTGAGCGTGGTCGACCTGACCGCCATCGTCGAGAAGTCGATCACGAAGGAAGAACTGTTCGCCGCCTATGACGCCGCCGCCGCCGGCCCGATGAAGGGCATCCTCTTCGTCAGCCGTGACCCGCTGGTCAGCATCGACTTCAAGGGCAGCGCCTACAGCAGCAGCGTGGACTACGAATTCACCAACGTCTACGGCAACATGGTCAAGATCGTGACCTGGTACGACAACGAGTGGGGTTACAGCAGCCGCGTGGCGGATTTGATGGACTTCATCGCCAAGAAGGGCCTGTAACGGACAGAGACTGGAGATTGAGAGATTAGGAGATTGAGCGATTGTGGACAGCGTAGCGATCTGGTCAATCTCCAATCTCCAATCTCCTAATCTCCTAATCTCTCAATCCCATCATCCCATTCCCGAATCGAAACGTGGCGCAGAATCCAACCTCGCGCCACGTTTTCTTTTGCGACACCGAAAGGATGTTTCTCATGAATAAGCAGACCATCAAAGACGTCGACTGGCAGGGGCGGAAAGCCCTGGTGCGCGTCGATTTCAACGTGCCGCAGGACAAGGCCACCGGCGCCATCACCGACGACGCCCGCATCCGCGCTGCGCTGCCGACGATCCAGTATCTGCTCGACCACGGTGCGGCCGTGATCCTGATGAGCCACCTGGGCCGCCCGAAAGATGGCCCGGACCCCAGGTACAGCATGAAGGTGACAGCCGACCACCTGGCCACGCTGATCAGCGCGCCGGTGAAGTTCGTCGGCCAGACCACCGGTCCGGACGCCGAAGCCGCCGCCGTGACGCTCCGACCGGGCGAGGTGCTGGTGCTGGAAAACACCCGCTTCGACAAGCGCGAGACCAAGAACGACCCGGGCATGTCGCAGGAACTGGCGCGCCTGGGCGATGTTTATGTCAACGACGCCTTTGGCAGCGCGCATCGCGCCCATGCCAGCACCGAGGGTGTCGCCCACTACCTGCCTGCGGTGGCCGGCTTCCTCATGGAGAAGGAACTGACCTACCTGGGCAAGGCGCTGGAAGACCCGGAGCGCCCCTTTGTGGCGATTCTCGGCGGCGCCAAGATCAGCGACAAAATCGGCGTGATCTCGAACCTGCTCAAGATGGTCGACGCGATTCTGATCGGCGGCGGCATGGCCAACACCTTCCTTGCTGCTCAGGGCTACGACATGGCCAAGAGCCTGGTGGAAGCCGAGTCGCTGGAGACCGCACGCCAGCTCATCGAGCAGGGCGGCGACATCATCCAACTGCCCGTCGACCTGGTGGCGGCTGAGAAGTTCGCCGCCGACGCCCCGTTCAAAGTCGTGCCGGTCAACGAAGTGCCGGCCGAGTGGATGGCGCTGGACATCGGCCCCGCCACCATCGCCCACTTCTCGAACCGGCTCGCCGGCGCCAAGACCGTCGTTTGGAATGGCCCGATGGGCGTCTTCGAGTTCCCGGAATTTGCCAAGGGTACGGTGGCCATCGCCGAGATGCTGGCCAGCCTCAAACAGGCCACAACGATCATCGGCGGCGGCGACAGTGCGGCGGCCGTGCGCGTGGCTGGGCTGGAGGACGCCATGTCCCACGTCAGCACCGGCGGCGGCGCCAGCCTGGAGTTTTTGGAAGGGATCGAGCTGCCGGGTGTGGCGGCGTTGAATAGCAAGTGAGCCAGTGAGCGGGTGAGAGGGTGAGGGGGGTGAAGTCAATCACCCGTTCACCCCCTCACCCTCTCACTCCCTCATCCCTACACCCAACCGGAGTGCAACCAATGGGCTTCTTCAAACGCATAATGCGGGCGCTGACGGGAACGGCGCCAACCGGCAGTGATCGCTATCTGCCGATCTATGTCTTCAGCAACCGCTGTCGCGAGGCGGTCGCCGGCCAGGTGGACTTCCTCAACGAGCTGAGCCAGACCGAAGAGGGCGGCTACTATGTGCGCAAGGTGCTGCACACCAGTGGCCAGGCGCGCTGCTTCGGCCAGGTTGAGGTCGAGTTGTGGCTCGACAACAACCGGCGCCTCCAGCGCCATGAGGTGCAGGGGGGCCGCTGGCTCACCGCCAAGGAATACCAGGCCGAACTCGACGCCGCCGCCGCACGCGCCGCTGCCGAGCAGGAAGAAGCCGCGTCGTCAACAGAAACAGAATAGACCGCGGATTTGGCGGATGCGGCGGATTTCCGCGGATAAATCAAAATCCGCGTGAATCCGTCAAATCCGCCAAATCCGCGGTCTATCCAGATCAAATTCAAGGAGAATCGAACGCCATGCGTAAACCGATGATGGCTGGAAACTGGAAAATGAACAAGACGATCGGCGAGGCCGTGGCCCTGGCCGAGGCGATCCGCGCTGCCGTGAACGACGTCAACAACGTGGATCGGGTGGTCTGCCCGCCCTTTGTGGACCTGCCGGCGGTGCAGGCTGCGCTGGCAGGCAGCAACATCGCCGTCGGCGCGCAGAATATGCACTGGGCCGCCAGCGGCGCCTACACCGGCGAAGTCAGCGCCGACATGCTCAAGGGGCTGGTGCAATACGTGATCCTCGGCCACAGCGAACGCCGCCAGTATTTCGCCGAGACCGACGAAACGGTCAACCAGAAGACCAAGGCCGCACTGGCTGCGGGTCTCACTCCCATCGTCTGCGTCGGCGAGTCGCTGGCGCAGAATGAGGCCGGCGAGACCCAGTCCTTCGTCAGCGGGCAGGTGCGGGCGGCGCTGGCCGGCCTCAGCGCGGAGCAGGTGCAGGCGCTGGTCATCGCCTACGAGCCGATCTGGGCCATCGGCACCGGGCGTTCGGCCACCTCGCAGCAGGCCAACGACATCTGCGGCGGCGTCGTGCGCGCCACCGTGCGCGACCTCTACGGCGAAGCCGTCGCCGACAACACGCGCATCCTCTACGGCGGCAGCGCCAACGACAAGAACATCCGCGAGTTGATGGAGCAGCCCGACATCGACGGCGCGCTCATCGGCGGCGCCGCGCTCAAGGTGGAGAGCTACGGCGAGATGGTGCGCGTGACAGGCGAAGTGTACGCATGAGAGGGTGAGGGGGTGAGTGGGTGATGGCTTCTCACCCCCTCACCCACTCACCCCATCACCCTCTCATTCTTTGACCAACACCGCACTCTCTGGTATCCTCTGACAACGCTGCGGCGCGCCCAGTGTAGGCGCAATCTTCGCACATGGTGTGACCAAGCATGAATCGTTCACTTCTTCGTACTCTCTGGCTGCCAATCGCAGCCGCCGTGCTTTTCGGCGTGCTCACCTGGCCGGTCTGGCGTTGGCTTTGGTCGGAATGGATGGCCAACGACTACTACAGCCACGGCCTCCTGATTGTGCCGGTCTCACTCTTCCTGGTTGTGCAGCGTTTCCGCAACGATGAGCAACTCTCCTACGACCCTAACCGGCGCAGTCTCTACGGCCTGCTGTTCCTGGCGGCGTCGCTCCTGCTCTATCTCTACTTCCTGCAAAACCGGGCGCTCTATCTGGCGTCGTTTGCGATGATCGGGATGCTCGCCGGGTTGGTCTGGGCCATTGCCGGCGGCGCAGTGCTGCGCAAACTCGCCTTCCCCATCGGCTTTCTCGTGCTGATGGTGCCGCTGCCCCAGGTCGATCGGGTGACGCTGCCGCTGGCCATGTTCACCGGCGTCTGCTCCGGCACGCTCGTCCAGTTTCTAGGGCTGGACGTGACCATCGTCGGCAATGCGGTCACGCTGCCCAACGCCAACCTGGAGATCGGCGCGCAGTGCAGCGGCGTCAACTCGCTGATTGCGCTCACCTCGCTCATGGTGCTGACGGCCTATCTGCTGGACGGCCCGGTCTGGTCGCGCATCGCGTTGGTGGTGCTGGCGGTGCCGCTGGCCATCCTCGGCAACATCCTGCGTGTGGCCACCCTGCTCTATGTGGCGCGCGCCTGGGGCGCGGAAGCCGCCTTCACCTTCTATCATGACTATTCCGGCATCGCCTTCTTCGTGGCCGTGCTGCTCTTGATGTTCCCGCTGACGCGCCTGCTGCGCTTCCGGCAGTTGCGCTATGACGTGATTTGAGCTTGCCCATGTCCAACACCGCCAGCCCACCCGCCCGCATCGCCGCCGTCATCGTGACCGTGGGTGTTTTCGCCCTGCTGATCGCCGGCGCCGCCCTCGTCTACAGCCCGCAGCTTTTGCGCAGCTTTGGCGCACAGCCGGAGATTTCTGCGACTGACGAGCTGACCTACATCTCCGACCTCGACTTCTGGCAGCGCACCCCGCGCGAACGCACCGTACGCGCCACGGCCCATTTCGACCTGGATCACGATCTCACCGACGTGCCGCTGCAGGTCGGCGACTGGGTGGGCGAAGAAGTGCCGGAGACCAACCAGGAAGTGCTGATCCTGCTGGAGCCGGAGCAGTATGTGCAGCGGCTCTACCAGGACAGCCAGGGCCGCTACATCTGGCTGAGCATGGTGGGCGGTCGGAATTCGCAGCCGTTCCACGCGCCGGATATCTGCTACGATGCCGATGGCTGGCAGTATGACCTGGGGTCCCATCCCACTGCGCTCGAAGGCGGCGGTGAGGTCTACGGCCTCTGGCTCGACGCGCGCAAGGAGATGCCCGAAGGCTACACCGCCGAGCACGTCGTCTACTATTTCTACCTTTTCCCCGACGACCGCCGCGACCAGAGCGACGGCATCGTCCTCTACAAACTCACCTCGGGTCGCTACGGCAGCCTGGAGGATACGCTGGCCATGCACGAAGCGTTCACGCGCCAGTTCTTTCAGGCGGCGGCAACGCCCGCCAGCATCGCGCAAGCCACTGACTGACGCTCGTGGCCGCGCTACTTTCCTTCGCACCTGGCCAGAATCTGTGTCAAAGCCAGGCCACGGTCTGAGCAGGATTTTTATGACGCAGAGGCGCAAAGACGCAGAGGTTCGCAGAGGAGATGAAAAAGAGAGCCGTGTGCGGCTTGCTCTGCGCCTGCTGTGCACCTCGACGCCGCTGCGTCAAAGTGGATGGTTTTTCAAACGGGGCGTGGTTGCCATCCTGGGCTGCGCCGTACTGCTGTTGACGGCCTGTGGCGCACCGCAACCGCCATCCGGCTCCTGCACATTAAACCTGGCGGCGGAAACCGACGACAACGCTGCGGTGA
>JAPKMV010000265.1 GCA_026645635.1 Caldilineaceae bacterium | reverse complement strand
AATTTGCAGCGCCAGGAACAGCATCTCCTGTGCGGCGGCCAGATCGATGCGCCGGCTGCGCAGTTCAGGGCTATCCGCCGCGGCCAGACCGCCGGTCAGCACCAGCGCGCCGCGCTTGTAGGGCAGAAGCTGGCGCGCCTGGCCTGCCACAAACTGGCTGAAGGGCGCTTGCAGCCCATCCAGCGCCGCCAACAAGGTCTGCCCAGTCGCTGCCAGTTCTTCATTCAATTCTGCGCGCTGCTGCTGGATGTGATGGTCCAGGTCAACCGTGGAAACAGCCATGATCTTCACTTTCCCGGTGTAAGGGTCTTCACGCGCGCACACTGCGCGGTTGGGCGGTGGGCTGCTGTTTGAGCACGCTGCGCACCCCTTCGGCCGCTTCCGCAGCAGTTGCGCCGAGATAGACGCCGGCCATGTTGTCGCGCAATTCAGGATGAAGGTTGAACGCTCGTCCCCCGTAGCAGATGACAGGCCGCGGCGTGTCGAGCCTGGCCAGCGCGTCGCACAGGTGACGCAGGTGGGCCGCCGCACTCACGCTGGTGGCGCTGAAGAGGACGATTGCCGGCTGCTGGATCTGCACTTCATGCAGGAGATCGTCGACGGGCAAATCCTGGCCGAGATAGCGCACCTGATAGCCGGCCCGGCGCAAAAAGATCGCCAGCAGCATGGCGCCCATTTCGTGCAATTCGCCGGGCGCGCAGCCTACCCACAGCTCCGGGCCTTCGTGCAGGCTGGGCAGCGTGCGCAAAATCGCGGCCAGACGCTGCAAGACATAGTTGGTCGCGTAGTGTTCGCGCGTGATGCTCAGTTCGCCGCGGTGCCAGCGCTCGCCGATTTCGACCATGACGGGCTGGATCACCCGTTCGCCGACTTGCTCGATCGGATAGAGCGAGAATGCCACAGCCATCACCTGCTCGGCGGTCATTTCGTCATAGCGCAGCAGCGCATCCAGCAGTTGCTCGGCGAGCGTCTGATGCGTCTGCGTGTCGGTGCGCGGCGTAGGGTTGGGCGCCAGCGCGCGTCCGGCCGCCGGCGTCGGCAGCCGGGTGCTGTCGCCCTTCGCCTCCACCGTCAGGGTGTTCAACCACGCCACCGCCTGGCTGATCGACATGCCGGCGTCCACCTGCGTCTTGAGCCAGCGGATCACGGCGATGTCGCGATCCGAATAAAGCCGATAGCCGCTTTCCGAGCGTTCAGGCTGGCACATGTTATAGCGTCGTTCCCAGGCGCGCAGTGTGCTAGGGCTGATCGCCGTCGCCTGAACAACAGCCTTGATGTTGTAGAGGGGGGTGGTGGCATACTCGTCGAGACGAATCGCCGCAGCCGTCGATTGCTTCACTTGCAACTCTCCTGCTTTGCGTTCCGATGCCAGCGCCCTGCATTCCGCAGGGGTTCAGCTCCCTGATAGATTGTGCACATGTTGGCAAAATGCAATACAAGCTTAACACAAGATGAAGCTGCAATCAATCTTGCTCATGCGAGCGGGGTGCGTGTCAGATTTTTGTACATCTCTGCGAGATAGGCTGACCAGGGTCTGCAGAGGCGCATGTTGGCCAGATTTCGGCAATTAAGCGCCCCAAAGTGACCGCTACGTGTGCCATTTGCTCCGCCAACTTGGCCAGATTGATCCGATTTGGCGGTTCTCAAGTGCCATCAGTGGCCGCAACCAAAAATCTGACACGCACCCCATGCGAGCCACGTAAGCTGATGGCTGCGTGTTGCGTGTTGCGTACTGCGTAGCGAGACGCAACACGCAACACGCAGCCATCAGTCAAATTCAGTCCACCATGCTAAATCGCCTGCTGCACCGCAGTCAAGGCGCCGCTGTACTGCAACGAGTGGCGACAGGCTTCGATGATGAGCAGGTTGCGCTGGTCATCGGCGGCCGTCGCCAGCGGCGGTGCGTCGCCGCGGATCGCCGCCAGAAAGCGCGCCACCGCTGCACGGAAGGGATCGACCACCTCGGTTGTCACCGCTACTTCCTGCTCTTGGCGCAAGATCGTCAGCAGGGCGACGCCCGAATCCACCGGCCAGTGGTGCAGCAGCAGCGTCCCGGTGGAGCCATAAAGTTCCAGACGCGGTGGGGCGTGGGGCAGCAGCAGCGAATCATGAAAGCGCACAACCAGCCCGCCCGTGCAGACGAAATGGCCAAAAACGTCCTCCTCGACCTGACCGGCGCGCAGCGGCGCGCTGGCGTGGGCCGCGACCTTGCGCACGGAGCGGTGCAGCAAAAATTGGACGACGTCGGCGCTTTGCAACGTGCGCACGAGCAGCGCGCCGCCCCCGTCAGGCGCCAGCCGCCAGGTTTGCTGCTCGCGGCGCAGCGGGCTGCTGTTGCGAATCGCGCCGCCCAGCACCTCGCCGATGGCTTCTTCGGCCAGCAGGTCGTGCAGACGCCGCAGCGCCGCGGTGGCGCGCCACGTGTAGTTCATGGCCAAAATCAGGCCGCGCTGCTCGGCCATGCGCTGCAACGTGGCCGCCTCGGCCGGGTGCAGCGCCAGCGGCGCCTCGCAGAGGACATGCTTCTGTGCGCCGAGCGCCGCGGCCACTGTTTCGGCGTGGCGCCGCGGGTGGTTGCCCACATAGACGCAGCGCACCTCGTGCCGCTGCAGCAGCTCCGCCAGATCGTCTCCGCTGTGCACGATGCCGTGGCGGTCGGCAAAGTCGCGGGCGCGGCGCAGGTTGTAGCTGTGGATGCCCACCACCCACGCGCTGGCCACATCGCGCGAACCGGGCGCCGGCGGCTGCTGGCGGATTGCGTCGATCATCTTGGCGCCGGCCACGGTGCTGGCGCCGGCCAACAAGAAGCCGACGGAGCGCGCATCGACGCTGCGCGTGGCCAGCCGAGACCCGGTGAATGCGCCCTGCATTGCCGCTACAGATCGTCGTCGCCGGCGATCAGCCGGTAGATGGCGGCCAGATCGTCGTCGCTGTAGAAGTGGATCACCAGCCGTCCGCCGCCCTCTTTGTTGTGGTCGAGGCTGACCTTCGTGCCCAGGCTGGCGCGGAAACGGTTTTCCAACTCGCGCCAGTGAGCCGCCTGCTGTGCATCTTCCGGGAGCGGCGCGGCTGTGGGGCTGGGTGGCGCCTCCAAGAGCCGCTTGACCAGCGCCTCAGTCTGGCGCACGTTGAGCGCGTCGCGGACGATCTGCGCCAGGGCGGCAAGCTGGCGTGCGGAGTCGGGCAAGGCAAGCAGGGCGCGGGCATGGCCGGCGCTGATCGCGCCGTCGATCACCGCCTGTTGGATCGGCAGCGGAAGTTGGAGCAACCGCACCGTATTGGCGACCGCCGGCCGGCTCTTGCCGACGCGATCCGCCACCTCGCCCTGGGTCAGCCCGTAGTCGCTCATCAGCGCCTGGTATGCGGCGGCCTCTTCGATGGCGTTGAGGTCGTCGCGCTGCACATTTTCCACCAGCGCCCATTCGGTCAACTGCTGCGACGACGCCTCGCGCACGATGACAGGCACTTCGGCAAGACCAGCAGCCTGGGCTGCACGCCAGCGCCGCTCCCCGGCGATGATCCAATAGCCTGGCTGGCCCTGGGCAGCGGTCACGACCAGCGGCTGGATGATGCCGTGGGTGCGGATCGAGTCGGCCAGTTCCTGAAGCGTCGCCGCGTCGAAGGTGGTGCGCGGCTGATGGGGATTGGGCTGGAGCATCGAGACGGGCAGGCTGCGCACCCCCTCGGCCGCCTGCGGCGCCTGGCTGGTTCCTTCGCCGGATGTATCGACGATCAGCGCGCCCAGGCCCCGCCCCAGGCCCCGCTTCTTGGCGTCGAGATTCATGCTGCCATTCATTGCCGCCTCCTGCCCATGTTCATGCCGCCGCCTGGGCGCCTTCCATACGCGCGAGAAATTCCTGCGCCAGCGCCTGGTAGGCCATTGCCCCGGCGCTCAACGGCGCATAACTGAGGATCGTCTTGCCGTGGCTGGGCGCCTCGCTCAGCCGCACATTGCGCGGGATGATGGTGTTGAACGTCTGCTGGGGGAAATAGCGCCGCACCTCATCCGCCACCTGCTGCCCCAGGTTCGTCCGGCTGTCGTACATCGTCAAGAGCACGCCGGCAACCACCAGTTGATCGTTGAGTACGTCGTGCACCTGACGCACGGTGTTGAGCAGCATCGACAGTCCTTCGAGGGCCAGGTATTCACACTGCACCGGGATGATGACGCCGTGAGTGGCCGCGGTCAAGCCGTTGATGGTGAGCAGGCCGAGGCTGGGCGGCTCGTCGATGAAGATGTAGTCGTAGCGGCTCGCCACCGGCGCCAGCGCGCGCGCCAGGAGCCGCTCGCGCGCCAGCACGCCGGCCAGTTCCACATCGGCGCCGGCCAGGTCGGCGCTGGAAGGCAGCAGGTCCAGGTTCATCCAGGCGGTCAGCGTCACGGCCTCGCGCGTGGCGCGGCCATCGAGCAGCACGTTGTAGAGGCTCACGGTCAACTGCCGCGGATCCACCCCCAGGCTCGTGGTCGCGTTGCACTGCGGGTCGGTGTCGACGACCAGCACGCGGCGGCCCGCGGCGGCAAGATAGGCCGCCAGGTTGACGGTGGTGGTCGTCTTGGCGACGCCGCCCTTTTGATTGGCAAAACAGTAGATACGCGCTGTCATAACGGTTGTTTGCGGATGAACAGTCATCTCATCGATTGGTTGGACCGCAGACCGGGCGCGCTAGAACTTCGACTGCTCGCTGGTCTTGGGTACAAACGGGTGTTCATCCATGTAGCGAATAATCTCATGGCGGCTGGGAATGCCGGTGGCGCCTTCGTGCTCCACGCTGATCGAGGCCGTGATGTTGGCGAACCGCGCCGCCTGATAGGGATCACCCGTTTCCTGCAGGTGGATCAAAAACGAAGTCGTGAAGGTGTCGCCCGCACCGGTCGGGTCGAGTTCGCGCGCGGGGCGCGGCGGCACCTTGGTTTCGCTGATGCCGCCGCCCGGACGCCGTTGAAAAACGGTGCTGCCGTCGCGATATTCCGTCACCACCACCAGCGGAACGTGGGCAAAGATGGGCGCCAGCCGCGACCAATCGTAGTCCACATCTTCGAGCGAAAGGATCAGCGCGTCCAGTTTGGGCAGAATCACATCGGCATGTTCCCACTGCTTGCTGCGGACGCGCCCCTTTTCATCCCACCGGCGCATCCAGCCTTGCGGCACCGCAGCGACCAGTGTGCTGTCGCCAAAGACGCCGGCGACGTCGGGCGCGATCTCGTCGGCGATTGGGCCAAGCAGCGCGATGCGCGGGTGGCGCAGTTCCGACGGGATGTTGGCCACCGTAATCACCGGCGCCGGCGTGAAGCAGTATTGAACGCGACCGTGGGCCGTGTAGATATTGGCAAATGTGGTGGTCGTGGCGCTGGGCAGAAGGCGCAGGTCCGCTTCGGGCGGCAGCACGGAGAAGTTGGTGTCCGGCGCTGCATGGGTGACGATCGTCGGGCGGCGCCCCAGCCGCGCGGCAACCACTGCAGCAAAGGTGACTGTGCCGCCAAGCCGATAGTGGGTGAAATCCTGCGGATCGATCAGGTCGCGGGTGACATTGCCCAAGAGCAGGATGTCGATGGGTGCGGGATGCGGATGAGTGTGCATGGTTGCCATTATAGCAGAATGGTTGCAGGGCAGCCGCAGCAGGGTGCGAACAAAATGCCCCGCTCTTGGCGGGGCATC
>JAPKMV010000264.1 GCA_026645635.1 Caldilineaceae bacterium | reverse complement strand
ATTTTCAGTCCGCGGGAGGTGACGACCTATGGCCGAGCAGAAAATTGATGCGGTGAAGATGACCCGCAGTATCCGTGATAAGAACTATGAGCGCCTGCGCCATCTGTCGCGGGCCGAGCGGCTGGCTTTCTATCGGGAACAGGCGCGCTTGATGAACGCTAAAGCTGCAACGTTGATTAAGGCGGAGATGGCCACCCCAACTCAGGGCTGATCGCGGTGGCGAAACGGCAGCGACGGTTCGCCGTCATGGGCGGTAGGTCTCGTTTTGCGGGTCTGGTGCTTGGGCGGGGCCTAACCACGGCTTCCAGCGGACGGGCCGCGCTACCCGTTATGAGTGGTCAGGGATAACCAGCCCGCCGCTGAACCCAGGCCGTTGGGCGGGCTAGAGAGAAGAATAGACATTAGTGAACTGGAATCGTTTCATTCCGACTGATTTTGAATATGACTTTGAGCGCGACGAACTCGCTGCTCATCACATCACATTTGATGAGGCGGTGGAATGTTTCTTTTCAGTAACCTGTCAGAGCAAGAAGTTGATCAGATTGTGATTGCCCAAGCTACCGATGATACGGCTTGGGAAAAACCAGTTCGCGTGCGGCGAACCAGGCCAACCTCTGTATCAATTTCTGCCGAGCTTGCGGCGCGTGCGGCGTTTCTGGCTCGGCTGCACCGCAAATCCAGCGTAGAGGAATGGCTGACAGGTATCATTGAAGAGCGAGTGACATTGGAAGAAACCGTTTACGGTGGAGTAAAGAAGGAACTAGCCACAAAGATAAGGTGACAAAGGAGCTTCACATGACCCGTCTTCACCAAATGCGCGCCCTGGGCCAGAGCGTCTGGTACGACTTCATCGAGCGCGGCATGATTCAGTCCGGCGAACTGGCCCGGCTCGTGGCCGACGGCATCGCCGGCGTCACCTCCAACCCGACGATCTTCCAGCAGGCGATCACCAAGAGCGACGCCTACGCCGCTGACCTGGCCGACCTGGCCGGCTCGCCGCTGGACACCAAGTCCCTCTTCGAGACGCTGGCCATCGCCGACATCCAGGCCGCGGCGGCGATCCTGCGCCCGGTCTACGATGCGGCGGAAGGCCATGACGGCTGCGTGAGCCTGGAGGTGGCGCCCGACCTGGCCCACGACACCGCCGCCACCATCGCCGAGGCGCGGCGGCTGCACGCGGCGGTGGACCGCCCCAACCTGATGGTCAAGGTGCCGGCGACGCTGGCCGGCATCCCCGCGATCCGCCAGCTCATCGCCGACGGCATCAACATCAACGTGACGCTGATCTTCAGCGTGGAGCGCTACGCCGCGGTCAAGGAAGCCTTCATCCAGGGCATCGAGGAACGCGTCGCCGCCGGCAAGCCGGTGGATCGGGTGGCGTCGGTGGCGAGTTTCTTTGTCAGCCGCGTGGACACGAACGTCGACGCTCGCCTCGACAAGCTGGCGGCAGCCGATCCGGCGCATGCTGCACACTACCAGGCGCTGCGCGGCAAGGCGGCGGTCGCCAACAGCAAGCTCGCCTATCGCCAGTTCGAGGAGAAGTTCAGCGGGCCGCGCTGGGAGAAACTGGCCGCCGCCGGTGCGCGGGTGCAGCGCCCCCTCTGGGCCAGCACCGGCGTCAAGAACCCGGCCTATCCTGACCTGCTCTACGTGGACCCGCTGATCGGCCCGCACACGGTCAACACCATGCCGCCGGCCACGGTGGTGGCCTGTCTCGACCACGCCACGGTGGCGCGCACGGTGGATCAGGGCGTGGACGAGGCCCGCGCCCTGCTGGCCGAAGTCGAAGCTGCGGGCATTTCGCTGGCGGCAGTGACCCAGGAACTGGAAGCGGATGGCGTGCAGAAGTTCGCCGATTCGTTCGTGCAGTTGCTGGCCGCAATTGAGGCGAAGCGCCGCGAGGTGGCGGCGGGGTAGGAAAAATTTACGTAATGGCGCACAGCAGCGTTGTCACCGGTCGCTCATGCGGTCGGCGACGCGCTGCTGTCCCACGTAAGCATTGTTTTCATCGGCTGATTCACCCTCCGGCCAGAATACGATGGCGCAACGCACGCTGCGCCACCATAGGTCAAAGGGGGAATCGGCAACTCAATTGCTCTTGCGCGCGTAACTACTCAGGCAGCATCCGCAGATTTCGCAGATGCACCAGCAGTTAATCTGTGAAATCTGCGCAATCTGTGGATCATCTTCTCTCTGAGGCTTGGTAGTCACTTGCGCGCCAGAAACGCCGCAAACTCGGCTGCGTCCAGCGCCTTTTTCCCTGCGCTCGGCGCGGCGGCGGCGGATGCTGGCGCACGCATTGGCTCACCCGTCTCCTCGTCGTCCACCATTCGCAGGTCGGTCACTTCCTCCTGCAGCAGCGCCACCACGGTCGGGATGACCTCGACGACGCTCTCCAGGAAAAGCGTGGCTGCGGCCGCGCCGGCCGGCAGGTTAAGGATCAACGTGCGCCCGCGGATTGCCGCCACGCTGCGGTCGAGAATGGCCAGCGGCGCCTCCTCTTGCGCCAGGGCGCGCATCGTTTCCGGCAGGCCGGGCAGCAACCGCTCCGCCACGGCCAGCGTGGCGTCCGGCACGATCTCGCGGCCACTGGGGCCGGGCGCCGGCAGCGTCCCGCCTACGGTGATGATCAGGTCAAGTTCATCCTCGTCAGCCCAGCGGCGCAGCACTTCCTCGATCACATGGCGCTGCATCGGCGCGGCCTGGTCCAGCAAGATGACGCAGCCGGGCGCAGCGCCGGTGAGCAGCCGCCGCACCGCCAGCACCGCAGCCTCGTCGTAGGCCGGAACACAGAGAATGCCTGTCTTGATCATGGGTATGGCCGTTCTTTTCCTTAACGCAAAAACGCAGTTATCCACAAACCCCAAAGGTCTGTGGATAACTGCGTCGTAGTCTTGAACGGACGCACCGATGCGCGTCCCAACAACCGCTAACTTTAGCGCTTGGTGTACTGCGGCGCCTTGCGGGCACGCTTGAGACCGGCCTTCTTGCGCTCCTTGGCGCGGGCATCGCGCATGAGGAAACCGGCGCTCTTCAGCACGGGGCGCAGATTGGGATCCCACAGCGTCAACGCGCGGGCAATGCCCATGCGCACCGAAGCCGCCTGCCCCGACTCGCCGCCGCCGACCACATGGACACTGATGTTGTAGGCGCTCTCCGTGCCCGTCAACAGCAGCGGCTGGCGCAGAATCATCTGATCCAGGTCGCGGCCAAAATAGTCGTTGACGGGCTTGTCGTTGACGACAATATCACCGGTGCCAGGATAGAGGCGCACGCGCGCACTGGCAGTCTTGCGCCGACCTACTGCTTCCTTATATTCCGCCATTTGGGTCTCTCCGTCTTTCACTTTCCACTCGTGCGGCGCCGCCAGACCAGGGTAAACCCATCGCCAGCGCCGGCAAGCTGTTACAGTTCCAATACTTTCGGCTGCTGCGCCGTGTGCGGATGCTCCGGGCCAGCATAGATGCGCAGCTTCTTCATCTGTGCGCGCCCCAGTTTGGTCTTCGGCATCATGCCGCGCACCGCTTCGTAGATCACGCGATCCGGAAAGCGCTGCATCTGCTCGCGCATGGAGCGGCTCTTGAGACCGCCCGGATAGCGCGAATGGCGATAGTAGCGCACGGTGTCCAGCTTGTCGCCGGTCACGGCGACCCGTTCACAATTCACAACCACCACAAAGTCGCCGGTGTCCAGGTTCGGCGTGAAGGTGGGTTTGTGCTTGCCACGCAGAACGGTGGCGATTTGCGTAGCCAGCCGGCCGAGTGTCTGACCCGTGGCGTCCACCACGTGCCACTCACGGCTGTCCAATGCTTCCTGGGCGCTAGGCGTTTCAGTCTTCACACGACTTCTCCTTCTAATGCCTGGTTGCAGCATGTGGTTGGATGACAACCTGGCTGCAAACGGTGCATTCCTTCATTCATTTCCGAAAATCAGCGCAGCCAGATGATCTGGATACGTAACTTTTTCCAAAACCAACCCTTGCGGGGCTGCGGGCGGCGCCGACCGGCTGCGTGCCCGCGCCGTCCAGGCCGCGGCAAACCGTTCCTGCGTCCAATCGCCCCGCCCGACTGCCAACAACGAACCGACCAGGCTCCGCACCATCTGTCGCAAAAACGCATTCGCCGTGATGGTGAAGACCAGCTTCGTCCCGGCAAATTGGTGCAGCGGCGGCGGTGATTCACGCACCCACGTCCACGTCGCAGCTTCCACCGTGCGCACCGTGTTTTCGCCTTGGGGCGGCTGCCCGAATGTGGCGAAATCGTGTGTCCCCACCAGCGTAGCGCTGACCGCATTCATTGCCGCAACGTCAAGCGGTCGTGGCTCGAACCAGGTGTACCGGTCAGTCAGCGGCGAGCGACTCACCGTAGCATTAGCCTCTGCCTGACCGCCGCACTGCACCGTGTAGCGGTACGTCCGGCTGATGGCGCTGTGCCGCGGGTGAAAGCCCTCCGGCGCCGCATCCACCCGCCACACGACAATCGTCGGCGGCAGGTGGCGATTCCACGCTCGTTGCAAGGCGTCCAGGCTGTCACGCCACTTGACGCTGGCGCCGACTACCTGGCCGCTGGCATGAACGCCAGTATCTGTGCGACCAGCCCCAATCACCCGGGAACGGCGCTCGGCGCAGCAGTCGATCGCCGCTTCCAGCGCCTGCTGCACGGAGACAGCATTCGTCTGCGCCTGAAAGCCGTGATAATCGGCGCCATCATACGCCACCAGGGCGCAAATGGCGCGTTCCACGCTTGCCACGGCGCGACGGGTCAACCCACCTGACCGTCGACCAATTCCAGAATCACCATGTCGGCGGCGTCGCCGTTGCGCTTGCCCAGCTTGATCATGCGGGTATAGCCGCCATTGCGGGCAGCGTAGCGCGGGGCGAAGGTGTCGAAGACCTTCTTGGCCACCGTCTTGTCGTTCAAGTAGGCCACGACCTGCCGCTGTGCATGCACGCGGTAGCCGTCCTCGCTGACGCCTTTTTTGGCCTTGGTGATCAGCCGTTCGGCATCGGAGCGGATCGAGCGGGCCTTGGCCTCGGTCGTGATGATTCGCTCGTGCAGATAAAGTTCACGCACCAGGTTGCGGAACAGTGCCCGGCGTTGGGCGCTGGTCCTTCCCAGGTGACGTCCAGCAACTCGATGTCGCATAATCTGACTCCTCGTCTTGCGCGGTGCGGTGCAACGTCGCGCTTACTCTGCGCCGTCCCCGTCGTCGGCAGACCTATAATTCTCGCCTATGTAGTAGCTCAGGTCGACGCCTGGCACATTCAGGTAATTCTTCTCGCGCAGCTTTTCCACCAGCTCATCCAGCGACTTCTTGCCGAAGTTGCGGATGGCGAGCATCTCGTCTTCGCCCTTTTCCATGCGCTTCAAGACTTCGCCGACTTTGGTAATGCCGGCGCGCTTGAGGCAGTTGTAGGCGCGGACGCTGAGTTCCATCTCCTCGATCGGCGTATCGTAGATACGCGAGGGGATGCCCTCGGCCACGTCTTCCTTCTTCTCGACGATCTCCGGCTCAGCGCCGGCAAGCAGCGTCAAGTGCTGCAGGAGAATGTTGGCCGAGCGGCGCAGCGCATCATCAGGCGTCAACGTGCCGTCGGTCCAAATCTCCAGATTCAGCTTGTCGTAGTCGGTCTGCTGGCCGATGCGGGTGCGTTCCACCCGATAGG
>JAPKMV010000263.1 GCA_026645635.1 Caldilineaceae bacterium | reverse complement strand
CCGTGAATTCGCTGCCGGTGTTGGCCTGCACGTCGCTCACGGCCACCCGCTTCACGATGCCCTGCGTCGTCACCAGGAACAGGTAGCCCCCCTCGCCGTTGAGCGGCGTGCGCGGCAGCGTCACTGCCGCGGTGATGGCATCGCGACCCTGGAAGCCGGTCAGTTCGGAGACCTTCTTGCTGCCGTCCTCGGGAATCTCGTGGACGCCGATGCGGCTGCAGCGCCCGTCCCGGCTGAAGACGTAGAGATAGTCGCGCGTGTTGGCGGTGACGAGCGCCGTCTGGCTCTCCTTGCCGATCTGGCGCAGGATCGACGGCTCCGGCTTGACCACGGCCCGGCGGCGCAGGTCGCCGTTCTTGCTCAAACTGACCCAGACCATCTGGTCGGGGAGCAGGTCGGTGGTCGTCAGGGTGCCGCGGGTGCGGTCGACGATCTGCGTGCGCCGCGGGTCGGCGTACTCCGCCTTGATCGCCAGCAGGTCCTCCTTGATCACACCCAGCATCTTCTCCGGGTGCGCCAGCAGATCTTCCAGATAGGCGATGCGCTTGCGCAGCTCGTCGAACTCCTCTTGGAGCTTCCTGCGCTCCAGCGCAGCCAGCCGGCGCAGTTGCATGTCCAGGATCGCCTGCGCCTGCACCTCGCTGAAGTGGAAATTGCTGATCAGATTCTTGCGCGCCGTGTCCGCCGTCTGGCTGCGGCGGATGGTTTGGATCACCTCGTCGAGGATGTCCAGCGCGCGCAGCAGCCCTTCGACGATGTGGGCGCGCTCGCGGGCGCGGGCCAGGTCGAACTCGGAGCGGCGCCGGATGATCTCCTGGCGGTGCTGGATGAAGAGGTGCAGCATGCGCTTGAGGTTGAGCAGCCGCGGCTGTCCGTCCACCAGCGCCAGCAACTGCATGCCAAAGGTCTGCTGCAGTGGCGTATATTTGAAGAGGTTGGCCAGCACATCCTTCGGTTCCACGGTGCGCGTCAACTCGACCACGATGCGCATCCCCGTGCGGTCGGACTCGTCGCGCAGGTCGCCGATGCCCTCCAGCTTGCCGTCGCGCACCAGGTCGGCGATGCGCTCGATCAGCGCGGTCTTGTTGGTCTGGTAGGGCAGTTCGGTGATGACGATGCGGGTGCGTCCGCGGCTGATCTCCTCGAAATGGGCCTTGGCCTGCATGATCAGGCGCGACTTGCCCATGGAGTAGCCCTGGGCGATGGCGTCGATGTCGCCTTCGTCCTTCGCACCCTCGCGGAAGCGATAGATGATGCCGCCGGTGGGGAAGTCCGGCCCCTTGATAAATTCGAGCAGTTGGTCGATGCTGATGTCGTCGATGTGGGCGTAGTGGTCGATGACGTAGACCAGCGCGTCCACCACCTCGCCCAGGTTGTGGGGTGGGATGTTGGTGGCCATGCCCACCGCGATGCCGCTGGAGCCGTTGATCAGCAGATTGGGCAGCGCCGCGGGCAGGATGTCCGGCTCGCGCAGGGTGTTGTCAAAGTTCGGGTGCCAATCGACGGTGTCTTTCTCCAGGTCTTCCAGCACCAGGTTGGCGATCTTGGCCAGCCGCGCCTCGGTGTAGCGCATGGCTGCGGCGTTGTCGCCGTCGATGGAGCCGAAGTTGCCCTGGCCATCGATCAGCGGATAGCGCAGGGAGAAGTTCTGCGCCATGCGCACCATGGCGTCATAGACCGCGGCGTCGCCGTGGGGATGATACTTGCCCAGCACCTCGCCGACGATACGCGCGCTCTTTTTGTGCGGCTTGTCGTAGGTGAGCGAAAGATCGTGCCAGAGCGCGTAGAGAATGCGCCGGTGCACCGGCTTGAGGCCATCGCGCACGTCGGGCAGGGCGCGCGCCACGATCACGCTCATGGCGTAGTCCAGGTACGCGACCTGCATCTCCTGGGTGATATCGGCGGCGCGCACGGTGCCGATGGCGCCGTTTGTTTCCGGCGCGCCGTTGTTCCCCGCGGCGCCGTTGTTATTTGCCATGAATTATCGTTCCTATTCGCGCAAGCAAATCAGTCAATTGCTTCTTTCTCTCCAATCAAAGAATCGGCGCGTAGAATAACCGATCCTTACGCATCTGGCCATTTGACCACTGCCGGTATCGTGCGTGATCCGCCTGCTGCACGTTGCATTTTACATCAGATCCCTAATTGAATGAAACATTTGTTCCATTCGTTATGGCGATTCAGCCGTCATCGCTCCATGCCCTGCGGAGCACAACACACCATGAAACCCTTTGCGTCTTCGCGCCTTTGCGTGAGCGATTTTCAGGATAGGCACCATGCCTTAGCGGCACCGATAACGATGAAAATCTTGGGCGACTTGGCGTCTTTGTGACTTTGCGTGAGCTATTTTCACATCAGGGTGCTGCGCGCCAGGGCTTCAGTCTATCACCGGCAGCCACTTGTTCAAGATGACCACGGTGATGCTGCCAAAGAGCAGCGTCACGCCGACGATCCAGAGCCACTCCTCCAGCGGCATCCCCAGCAACCAGATACCGGCGATGTTCTCCGGTCTGTAAAACCAGACGCCCACCTGGATCGCCAGACCGTCCCAGAGCCAGCCGCCGACCAATGCACCAATGCTCGTCCAGGCCAGCGCGCGGCGCTGCGCCCAGAGCACGCGCGGCCAGATCAGCCAGAGTATGGCCAGGGGCAGGGCGATGAAGAGTGCGAGCCAGATCAGATAGGTTGCTTGTCCAAACATACAGTTGCCGTGAAAAGGGCGAGCCGTTCAGCCCCCTGCCATTGTAGCACAACTTGGTTGCCCTAAAACCAGGTCGGCCACAGCTTGAACAGCCAATTGAGCGGCTCCAGCAGCAACAGGGCGATGGTGTTGAGCAGCACTGCATAGATGATCAGCCCCTGCCACAGGCGACCCTGCCCGGCGGAAAACTGCTCCTTCATGCCGAGCGCAAGGGGGATCAACAGCACGGGCCAGAAGTCCAGGGTGAAGCGCTGTGCGTTATGTTGCACCCAGCCGTTGTTGTAGTAGAAGATCGTCACCCCGGCTGTGATGCCCACCACTGCCCAGGCCGCCCAGACCAGGCGATTGCGCCGGGCGAAGAACGCCGCCAGCACAAAGGGACTCGCCGCCAGGATCGACGTCCCAAAGGGATCGATCTGCAAGCCGCTGAGATGGTTGGGCGCCTCGAAGCTGACGTGGAAACCTTGCAGGAGCAGATAGGTCAGGTTGAAGAGCACATAGGCTGGGCTGAACAGGCCGTGTTCCTTGAAGCGCAGCAGCAGAAAGCCGTCGACGCGCAGATAGTTGTAGCCGGTGTCCAACGGCGAGCCAAAGCGCGCGGCATTGAACCAGAGATAGCCCGCCCCGGCCAGGAGCAGCGGCAGGGCAAAGCCAGCCAGCGTGACCCAGCGCGGACGTCTGTTTGCCGACGCCGCGTTGGACTGCCACAGGGCAACCAGCAGGAAGACCGCTGCAATCAGTGTGAATTGCCGTGAGAGCATGGCGCCGGCCAGCCAGAGACCGGTCAGCCAGCCCCGCCCCTGCCCCAGCGCCTCGTGGATGGCGAGCAACAGAAAGAAGACCGCCACGATGTGGGCAAAGAACCAGACGCCGTCGCTCCATTGCAGGGCGAGCCACAGGGGCGTGCCGAGGGCAAAGGCCAACAGAACCCAGGCGCGTTCACGCGGGGCAAGCTCCAGTTGCATCAAGATGCGCCAGGCCACGTACAGAATCAGGCCAAAGAGCAGCAGGCTGATCGCACCGGTATTGGTGGCTGCTGCGCCTAAAACTGCCACCACTGGCATGAGCAGCAGGGCAGGGACGGGTGGGAACGCCACATAGTTCTCGCCATTGACCACAGCAGCATCCCAGCCATATTCGGCGATGGCCAACTGACCATGCAAGAACGCATCGGCCTGACGCACATAGAGGTTGTCTGTGCCACTATGGCTGCCGATTCGTCCGGCAACGCTGGCCAACACCAGCAGCCCCAACAACAGTGCCCACAAGATCCATGTACGGTTCAACCGGCGGCTCCAACTTCACGATGCATAGGGGGCCGTGACGCGCGCGATCCAGATCAGATAGGTTCCTTGTCCAAACATGGGTTGGTTACGGCGCGGCCTGCACCTCAATCTCGCCCGCCAGTTCTTCCGCCATTTGGATGCGCCCGACCCAGACGCCGTAGCGGCCCTGGGCCGGCGCCGTGATCGTCTGCGCTGGCTTGAGTCCACTGGCAGCAGCGTCGCCGCACAGGATCTCGCCCGTCGGTGTCAGGGTCGCCAGTGTCGCCTCGCCGGAGCCGGCAAACGCAATCGTGAGTTTTCCCAGGTCGGCGGTCACGTTGAAGACATAACTTGGGATGGTATTGACGTAGCCGGGGCAGGGCGGACTCCCCCCGGTAAGGGCATAGGCCTGCGTCGTCCCGGTCACCCGGACAGCGGCAGTGAGCACGTCATCTGGACTGTCGATGGTGGCGGTCTCGCCTGTATATTGGTCGATGGCACTCTGCGCGGTGGCCCCGCCTGTGGCAGCCGGTGCAGGCGTGCTCGCCCAGTTGCAGGCGCCCAGAGAGAGCAGGATCAACAGGCCCGCAATGACAGCCCACGAAAATTTCGATGCCATAGGTTTTGCCTCCGATTGAGCTGATGCTTGGACGAATTTCGTATAGGACTCTCAGAAACAATTATGGATTCACGTACAGATACCAGAATGGGCTGTAGGGAAAGACCGGCTCCAACTGGCTGTCCCAGATGAAGCCGGTTGGCTGCGCCAGGACGCGGATGCGGCCATCGACGCGCTGCAACAACTGTTTCAACTCCGGGGCCAGGTCGGCGCCCAATTCCTGTGCGATCACCTCGACGCGCTGGCGGTTGCGAATCTCGAAAGGGTATTCGCTGCGCGCCCGCTTGGGGTCGGAGAC
Organism: Caldilineaceae bacterium; assembly: GCA_026645635.1. Classification (GTDB taxonomy): domain Bacteria; phylum Chloroflexota; class Anaerolineae; order Caldilineales; family Caldilineaceae; genus Fredericiella. The sequence goes on along the minus strand of JAPKMV010000263.1, from coordinate 830 downwards.
AGCGTCGTCGAGAAACCAGTTCAGCGCATCGAGCCGCGCCTTCACCTCGCGGTTGAGGAGCGCATGGAAACGGGTACGCAGGCTGTAGATCGTCTTCTCGGCTGCGGCGCGCACCGTCGCGAACCGGCGCTGCTGCTCTGGCGTAAGCCGGCCCGCTTCCGCCGCCAGCCGGAAGATGCGCGTCAGCACATCCCCGCCCGACATCTGGATCATCTGGACGCCCTCGGGCGTCTGCACGCGCACCGTGCGGTAGAGGTCGTTGCCGGTGGTGTAATCCTCCAACTCAGCGTTCAGCGCCTCCAAGATCGCCAAGTCGGTGGCGGGGTCAACGGCCATCACGTAGTTGCTCTTTGTCATACGACCTCCTGATTGGGGAATACGGAATGCAGAATGCGGAATTCAGGCAGTGCCCCTATTCCGCATTCTGCATTCCGCATTTCTACCACCGATAATGCACCAGATCCCGGATGTAGGTGTCGTAGATGACGCGCACCGAGCGCATGACATGCTCGTCGATAGCCGGCATGTCGGACGCGCTGCAGTTGTCCGCCACCTGGATGGGGCGCTTGGCGCCAGGAATGGCGCAGCTCACCGCATCGAACATGAGGATCCAGCGCAGCGCGAATTGAGCCAGCGTGAAGCCCGGCGGCGTCATCGCCTTGAGTCCCTCGATGGCGTTGAACGCCGCCTCCAGGTCGACGCCGGAGAAGGTTTCGCCTACGTCGAAGGATTCGCCGTAGCGGTTGAAGTTGCGGTGGTCGTCTTCGGCAAAGGTCGTCTCTCGCGTGATCTTGCCGGTGAGCAGCCCGCTGGCCAGCGGCACTCGGGCC
>JAPKMV010000262.1 GCA_026645635.1 Caldilineaceae bacterium | reverse complement strand
CGACGCCCGTGGGCGGGGAGACGCTTTACCAGATCCTCGTGACCAACACCGGCGCGGTGGATGCCTACAATGTGCAGGTGCGGGAAGTGCTGCCCCTTGGCGTCTACTATGCCGGCGGTGACAGCACTTGCACCGGCGCCGGCGGCCAGGTGGTCTGCAATCTGGGCACGCTGGCGCCGGGTGTGGGGCGCGCTGTGCCGCTGCGCCTGCTGGTGGACAGCTCGCTGGTAAGCGACACGCAGTTGATCAACACGGTGACGGTGACTGGGACGAATGTGGCCGCGCCGGCTGCTGCGCAGGCAACCAGCACTGTCTTCGCCCCCAACGGTCTGCGCGCCAATTTGATGCTTACCAAACAGGCGCCAGGGACGGTCGGCGCCGACGGGCTGATCACCTACACGCTGCGCGTCACCAACACCGGGCCGGTGACTTCGGCGAATGTGGGCGCAGCGCGCAACGTGGTGCTGGCCGATCTGCTGCCCAATGGCATGACTGTTGTGAGCGCAACACCGAGCCAGGGGACATGCAATCCCCTGGTCGCCTGCCAACTGGGTGATCTGGCTGTGGGCGCCAGTGCGGATGTGGTGGTGGTGGCGCAGGTGGTCGGTGCGGTGCAGGGCACGGCGCTCGATCTGACCAACGCTGCCGCGGTCCACAGCGACAACCCGCGTTTCAACAATCAGTTCCTCACTGTGGTCTTCGAGACCAGCGCCAATGACACTGTCACGACCACGGCTGGTGTGCTACAACTTGGCGGCAGTCTGCTCGGCCAGCCGGTGACGGTGACTGAGGGCTTCACGAACGGTGTCGCCACGCGGGTGATCACTTTCACCATCGAGCCGAACCGGTCGATCACTGGCCCGGGGACGATTTCCTTCCAACTCTATCGACCGTGCGGCACGGATGATGCCATCGACGCGACGCTGTACGCTGCGGATGCCTGCGGCGTCATGAATATCACCGACGACACTGCCGGCGAGACCACACAGCAACCGCAGGTCGTGCTGTCGCTCGCGGCCGGCGGGCCGGTCTACGAACGTGACCAGAGCTGGAGCTTCAGCGTCCAGAATTTTGGGCAGGTGACGGCCACCCAGGTAGTGGTCACCAACACGCTGCCCCAGGGCTTTGTCTACGGCGGCTTCACGACCAGCACGCCGGGTGTGACGGTAGACACCGGTACGATCGGCGGGCGGGTGACGCTCACCTTTACGATCCCGGCCGTCGCGCCGCTCTCCACAGCAGTGGTGAACATCACCGGCACGGCCAACAGTTGTCTGGCGGCAGACACGATGTATGCCGGCATGACGGCCGGCTGCGGCGTGGTCGGGACGGACCCGGGTGGCCAGTATTGCCAGGGCAGCCAGCTCATCAGCGCGGGCTACACTGAGGCCAACGGCATCATTCTCAGCAGCAATGACCAGGCCGCGGCGATTCCGCTTTGTGATATTGGCGATGTCACCTTGATCGTCAAGAATGTTGCCGTCGATATCAGCATCTATGACCTCTATCTGAGCAAGACACTGACCGATGTCACCTACGTGCCGGGATCGGCGATGCTCTCTGTCTCCAGTCCCACCGGCACCCTCCTGGCACTGACGGCTTTCACACCGACGAGCATCTCGCCGCTGACGCCGACGATTCCGCTCACGCAACCCCAGGTCCTGATCTGGGATTCGAGCGCAATGACCGGGTATCCCCAGAGCCTGATCGATGCAATGGCGGGTCTGAACGGACGTGAAGAAGTCCTACTCACCTTCAAGGTGCAGACCTACTGTTCCAGCCAGGAGCCGCTGGTTTCAGCCGAAGGCCGGGCTGTCAACGCCTGCGGCACGCCGATCCGCGGCACGGAAGACGCCCAGTCGGTGCTGGTCAACGACCCGGTGATGCAGGCGACCAAGACCGTACAGAACGTGACCGAAGGCAACGAGGCGAGTCGCGTCTACGCGGCGGTGGGTGATGTCCTGGTCTGGAAGATCACGGTGGACAACATCGGCGTGATCCCGGTGGTCGGCTTGCTTGTCACCGACACACTGCCGTTCTCTAACACACCGCCTTCCTGGTTTGTGGTGACGGACACGACGCCGATCACGACAGATCAGAGTGGGGCCACCTTGGAGTGGTTCATTTACACGCCGACGGTCAATGCGCTGCCCCCGTTGACCACGCGCACGTTCTTGATCACCGGTTATGTGAGTTCGCAAGTCTGCACCGCGCCCAAAGACAACATCGGCGCGGCGTCGGCGGCCTGTTCGGCGGACGATGTCTGCACGGCCAATCCTTATCAGGCGGAAGCAAGCGTGGACACCCAGCCGGTGCTCACCCTCAACGCGCCCAACGTCACGGCGGATCAATGTTCGCCGGGGCCGCTCTCGTTCAATGTCATCAACAACGGCGCGCGGTCGGGCGCGCTGGTCGTCACCTACACGCTGCTGGCGGGCTATGTCTATGATGGCCTGGCAAGCGGGACGACGATCACGCCGGTGATCTCGCCGACAGTCGGCGCCACGACCACGCTGGTCTTCAGCTTTACCGAAGTGGGCGAACTGGCCAACAGCACGGTCTATTTTAACGTCAAGAATGACCTGACCCTTGACGGCGCCTGCCGCCCGAATACCGCCAACGGCGCGGTGAGTTGGAGCTATCAGGACACCTGTGGGCTGAGCTATGACGGTGGCGCGCCCGATCCGTACACCATCACCACGCTGCGTTCGGACATCTCCAACTTTGCCATCACACCGATCTCGCAGACGGTGGAGAGCACGGAGCGTTACACCTTCACACTCTCTGTCACCAACAACGGCGACAGCCCCACCAACAACCTGGTGATCACGGCGACCTTGCGCGAAGGCTGGGACCCCAACTCGTTGCAGGCGTACACGAGCACAGCCACCGCGACGCCGCCCGTCACCGCCACGGTCGGCGCCACGACGGTGATCACCTGGGCCGTGGGCGAACTGGCCGTGGGCGCGCCGTGGACGGCGGAGTTCTCCGCACTCCCGGCGGTCAACAAGACCGACTACAGGATCTTTGCCGAGGCGCAGACCCAGTGCAGCGACGGCGCGTGCATGAGTTACTACAGCGACACGGCCTTCAACATGCCGCTGCAGGCGCTGGACAAGACGATGACCGGCACGGTGGTCAGCATCGGCGAGCCGTTCACCTACACGATCACGGTGGACTTTTACGGCAACGTGCAGTACACCAACACCGTGCTGGTGGACGCCCTGTCGCGGATCGGTGGCACGCCGGTGGTGAGCGTGACGGGCATCTTTACGTCGAACACGAACACCGACAACGCCTGGGAGTGGGTCGATGCGCGGCCGCAGGCGATCACCTTTACGACGGCCTCGGTGACGGACACGGTCTTTGGCCCGGATCAACTGACCATCACCGTCACCGGTTACATCTCCAATGAACTGGTTGCCCAGCGCGGCGTTCCGTTCACCAATGCCATCTCGCTGACCTCCTACCACGATGGCCAGCGCTACTTCTACACCGACGATGTCACCGGCGTGATCAAGGAGCCGACGCTGCAAATCCGCAAGACGGTAACGCCGGCGACGAACATCCGCGTCGATTCGGTGCTCACCTACACGCTGCTGATCAGCCACGCGCTCGGCAGCGATGCCACCGCCTATGATGTCGTGATCACCGATGTGGTGCCGGCGGTGCTGGCCTACGTGCCGGATACGCTGCGCGTCACTTCGCCGGCGGGCACGGTGGTTTCGTCCACTGTGGGCAACAGCCTGGCCATCACCGTGAGCGCCTACCCGACGCCTTCCGCACCCATCACCGTAACCTATCAGGCGACGGTGACGTTGGCCGCCGAGGCGCGCAGCACCTACACCAACACCGCGTTCGTGCGCTACACCAGTATGCCGGGCGACAACCCCGCGGAGCGCACCGGCAGCGGCGTCGGGCCGAACGACTACTTCACCAGCACCAACGCGACGGTCAGCACTGCGCCGATCTCGATTACCAAGATCTTGCAGTCGAACAGCCTGCCCACTATCGGCGACGCCATCACCTACACCATCCTGATCACCGTGCCTATGGGCGTGGTGCGCAACCTGGTCGTCACCGACGCCGTGCCCGCGGGTCTGCTCTACCGCACGCCGGACAGTTTCATCACCGTGACGACTGCGCCGGCCTTTGAATTGGGCAACTATGGCATCACGCCTTCGGTTGGAACTGGGATCACGCCTTCCCTCGCCATCCTGCGCTTCCCCTCGCCGATCACCAACACCACCGGTGCCACCGCAGTGATCAGTTGGACGCTGCGCCTGCTGGTGGTGAACGATGCCGGGCGCACCGTCAACTTCAACGGCGCCACCAAGACCAACGTAGTGACGATGACCTACGCCAACGCCCTGACGACGACGCAGACCAACGTCTTCACTGCGACCACCGTGTCGATCTTCGAGCCGCTGCTTCACATCGGCAAGACCTATTTGACGGCGGATATGTGCTCGGCCACGCTGCTGGTGGACAACTTCAACCGCGTCAGCCTGGACAGCAATTGGGTGCTCTCCGGTACGGGGTGGACGATAGCATCCGGTTTCCTACGTGCGCCTACGGCCAATGGCCAGTACGCCATTACGAATACGAGTGGCAGCTTCACCGACTTCAGCTACTCGGCGGTCTTCTCGTCCACCGACATAAGCGGGGATGTTGGGATGATCTTCCGCGCCCAGGATGGCTTCAACCACTATCGTTTCGTGTGGAACCGCGGCGGCAGCGGCGCCTATAGCCTAGTGCGCGTCGTGAACAACATCACGACGACGCTGGCCAGCGGTGGCTCCGGCGGCTACACCACCAACCGCTGGTATCACCTGGAAATCCGCGCCGTCGGCAACACATTCACCGTTTATCTGGACGGTAACCAGATTCTCACCGCGAGCGACAGCCAGTTCGCGGCGGGTGCGGTCGGTTTCTACGCCGTCAACCAGAACGCCGCCTTCTTCGACAACGTGCTGGTGACCAGGCTCGGTTCAGCCGGCTGCGAGGTCAATCTGGGCGACCTCATCACGTACACCTTGCTGATCAGCAATCAGCAGCGGCTGCCGGGCTACAACCTGGTGATCACCGACATACTGCCCTACAGCAGCGAGTTCGTCACCTACACCGCGTCCAGCGACGGTGGCAGCGCGGTGACGTATGCGCCCACGCCGGGCGCCACCGGCACGCTGACCTGGACGGTGGATCGGCTCAACCCGCGCACACCCTTCGACGCGCTCAACAACACGGCGCTGCTGATCACCGTCACTGCGCGCGTTCAAGGTGACGTAAGCGCGGGCGTGCGGCTCACCAACCAGGCGCTGCTGGCCTATGACAGCCAGCCTGACGGCGGCGCGTTCGGCATCGAGCGCGCCTACAGCGGCGGCAGCCACAGCGCGGCGGTGCGCACGCCCGACGCCGGCGTGCTCAAGGTCACGTCGCCGCAGACGGTGACCATCGGCCAGAGCCTGCAATACACCATCACCTTCCCCGCTGTGGGCGGTCTGCCGGCAACGCTCTACAACGCGCGGCTGACGGACACGCTGCCCGCCGGCTTCCGCATGGTGGGGCTGCCGCAGGTGCTGGTCAACCCGGCGGCGATCCTCAGCACGGAGATCACGGTGACTGAACCCGCCAGTGGTACGGTGCTGGTGCAGTTCACCCGCGTGCCCTCCTACACCGAGGTGTCGGTGGTGATCACTGCGGTGGTGCAGAACGAGTTCATCAACCAGG
>JAPKMV010000261.1 GCA_026645635.1 Caldilineaceae bacterium | reverse complement strand
GACCGCGACGCGCCTCATCCGTGAGCAGTTTCCCGCCGTCCAGGTCATCGCGCTCACCAGTTTCAAGGAGGATGACCTGGTGCAGGGCGTGTTGGCGGCAGGCGCCATCGGCTATCTGCTCAAGAATGTGGCCGCGGATGAACTGGCCGACGCCATCCGCGCGGCCTACGTAGGACGACCGACGCTGGCGCCGGAAGCCACGCGCGCCCTCATCCACAGCGCGACGCAGCCCAAGGTGCAGCCCCTGGGGCACGACCTGACCGAACGCGAGCGCGACGTGTTGGCGCTGATGGTCACCGGCATGAACAACAGCGAAATCGCCGAGAAGCTGGTCGTGAGCCGCTCCACCGTGAAATATCACGTCAGCAACATCCTCTCCAAACTACAGGCAAGCAGCCGCACCGAAGCGGTTGCCTACGCCCTCCAACAAAACCTGTTGAACTTCCCGCAACACGCCTGACGCACTGACAGATCATCCTTGTGGTATGTGGTTGATCGGCTCGACCGATTTCGTAGCAAGCGGGCGCATCTGCCTCTGCCTGCGTAGAAGGCCGCCGGCCAGCGAGTTGACCTGCATCCATTGCCACAAAAGGAGAACCACCCATGGCGTCACGACCTCACTCCAGTTACGGTCTCGAGCATCATGGCATCGTCCATCCCAACGATGTCTATTGGACGTTGAACACGTCGCCGCTGTACGAGCAGGCGATTCTCCGGCGCGAGGGTCACGTCGGCCATCTTGGCCCGTTGGTGGTGCGCACGGGGCAATACACCGGGCGCTCGCCAAAGGACAAATTCGTGGTCGCGGACGAGGTCAACAGCCCCAACATCGCCTGGGGCAAAGTCAATCAGCCTGTCAGCGAAGAACGCTTTGCCATCATCCATGCCCGGCTGATGGCCTACCTGCAAGGGCGTGATCTCTTTGTCCAGGATTGTTTCGCGGGCGCTGACCCGAACTATCGGATGCCGATCCGCGTGATCACCGAGGGCGCCTGGGCCAGCCTCTTTGCGCGCAACCTGTTTGTGCAGGCAACGCCGGAAGAACTGGCCGTCCACACACCGGAATTTGTGGTGATTCAGGCGCCAGGCTTCCAGGCAATCCCGGAGGTCGACGGCACGCGCTCCGAGGTGTTTATCATCCTTAACTTCAAGCGCCGCATGGCCATCATCGGCGGCACCCAATATGCCGGCGAGATCAAGAAGTCGATCTTCACCGTGATGAATTATCTGCTGCCCTTCAAAGGCGTGATGCCGATGCACTGCTCGGCCAACTACGGGCCGGGCGGCGACACGGCGATCTTCTTTGGGCTTTCGGGCACGGGCAAGACCACGCTCTCCACCGACCCGATGCGCACACTGATCGGCGATGACGAACACGGCTGGAGCGACGACGGCGTCTTCAACATGGAGGGCGGCTGCTACGCCAAGACGATTCGCCTCTCCCGCACGGCGGAGCCGGACATCTACGAAGCGACGCGCAAATTCGGTACGATCCTCGAAAACGTCGGCTTCGACCCGATGACCGGTCATATCGACCTGGACGACGAATCGCTCACTGAAAACACCCGCGCCGCCTATCCGATCAGCCACATCCCCAATGCGACGCGCACCGGCATCGGTGGCCATCCGCGCCACGTCATCTTCCTGGCGGCCGATGCCTTCGGCGTGCTGCCGCCGGTGGCGCGGCTCACGCCGGAGCAGGCCATGTATCACTTCCTGTCGGGCTACACCGCCAAGGTCGCCGGCACGGAGCGGGGGCTGACCGAGCCGGAAGCCACCTTCAGCGCCTGCTTTGGCGAGCCATTCATGGTCTGGGATCCGACCGTCTACGCCAAACTGCTGGCCGAGAAGATTCAGAAGCACGGCGCTCAGGTTTGGCTGGTCAACACCGGTTGGAGCGGCGGGCCGTATGGCGTCGGCCAGCGCATCCGCATCGCACACACCCGCGCCATGGTGCACGGCATCCTCGACGGTGGTCTGGACAATGTGGCGTTCTATCACGACGAGCGCTTCAACCTGGCGGTGCCCGTCGCCTGCCCCGGCGTGCCGGCGGAAGTGCTCGACCCACGCAGCACTTGGGCGGACAAGAGCGCCTATGATCTGCAGGCGCGGAAGCTGGCAGCGATGTTCGTCAAGAACTTTGAGCGCTATGCCGACAAGTTGCCGGCGGAGGTCGCAGCCGCGGGGCCGCACGCATAAGGCGACTGCACGTCGCGGTGCCGTAGGTGCGGTTTTCAACCGCACATCGCCTCAATGCGGGCGGGGATTTGTGCGGTTACAAACCGCACCTACGTGTTTACGCGGTTTTCAACCGCATGTCGCCGCGGTGTGGACGGAGATGCGTGCGGTTACAAACCGCACCTACGGTCTTGCGCGGTTCCCAACCGCACGTGGCCGCCGTCACCCCTAGAGCCTGCCGCCAAGTTGCCCAAATGCGCAATCTGGTGTATTACTTTGTGGCAACGCATTTGGCGTCGTCACGACCGATTCTCTGCATATTGCCAGCTTAAGGACACGGCCCACAACCTATGGACAACGTGCTCGATATTGCCATTCTTGGCGGCGGCCCCGCCGGTCTGACCGCCGCCCGCTATGCCCTGTTTGCCGAATTGAACGTCGCTCTCATCAGCCCGGACCTGGGCGGCAAGGTGAGTTACCCATTTGCGCTGCGCGGCATGTCCCCCGTCGACACGGTGTGGGGCGCGGAGATGGTGCGCGACTTTGCCGACTTTGTGGCCGCCAACTTGCAGCATCACATCGCCGAGCGCGCTGCGCAGGTGGTGCGTCGCGACGATGGCAATTTCGACATCACGCTGGAGAATGGCGGGCAACTCGTCAGCCGCAGCATCATCATTTGCACCGGTGTGCGCGCGGAGCGGTTGTTCGTAGACGGCGAGGCCAAGTTCTGGGGACGCGGGCTGAGTTTCTCGGCCATTAGCCACGCGCCGCTCTTCAAAGGGCGGGCAGTGGCCGTGGTGGGCAGCGGAGACCGCGCCATTCTCGCCGTCCACATCTTGAGCCGCCTCGCCAGCAAGGTCTATCACATTGCCGTGCGCGAGCACGAAATCAGCGCCGACCTGGCCAATCAGGCGTGGAGCCGCCCCAATGTGGAGGTTTTCCGCGGCTGGGAGGTGCAGCAGGTCGTCGGCGCCAGCGACAGCGACGAACCCGCCGACCAGGATGGAAGCGATGAGTACGTATGCGGCATCGACCTGGTGGGTCTGAACGGCGAAGTGCGCCGGCTGGACGTGGACGGCGTCTTTATCCAGATGGCGCTGCTGCCCAACAACAGCGCCGTGCGCGGGCTGGTCGCCCTGGCCAACGACGGACATATTGTCGTCGATCAGGATTGCGCCACGAGCGTGCCCGGTGTGTTTGCAGCGGGAGACATCACCAACACCTGTGCGGAACAGGTGCCGGTCTCCATCGGCGAGGGCGCCAAGGCCGGGCTGACGGCATGGCGCTATCTCGCCAGCAACTAGCGGAGCCGCCGCTGGCAGCCGTCGCAACCGTAACCGAACCGAAAGGCGAGCAGGTGACAAAGCCGAGATGACCGGCAATTCCATGATTGAGCCAGTGGAGACGGGAGACCCGCCGCACACCGCCCCCGTCGTCCTGCTGGTCGAGGACAACGAAGACACCCTCATCACCGTCGGCGATTATCTGGAGTTCAAAGGGCTGCGCGTGGCTGTGGCCCGGACTGGCCACGAAGCGTTGGCCTTCTGCGCCCACACCGCCCCAGCCATAATCCTGATGGACATCCAGATGCCCGGCATGAGCGGCATCGATGCCATCCAGGTATTGCGACGCCGACCGGCCACTGCGACCACGCCAATCATTGCGGTGACGGCGCTGGCGATGCCCGGCGACCGGGATCGGTGCCTGCAGGCGGGCGCCACCGCCTACATGAGCAAGCCACTACAGATGCGCCGGCTGTTTGAGATGATCCAGGAGTACGGCTTCCAGGCGGCGGTTTGACGGCAACGGCGCTAACAGGCACTGCGAACGCCTGCGAGCACAAGTTCAACAACAGCGAAGGCGTCGGCCATCAGCCCGATGGAGCTGCAACCGACGCCTTCGTCGACCTCGGGGTAAACGTGTTTCCTGCGATCAGGTGAGCAGGATGCAGTTCTCGCTGTCGTGTTCGCTGGCCTCATAGGCGTCGGCGGCCTCATCGTTCAGCCAAACGCCATCTTCCAGGTAGTAGCGGAAGCGGTAGCGCTGACCCGGATCCAGGGTGAGCGACACGCTGCACGTGCCGTTGTTGCGCTTGACCATCTTGGCGGCGCCGGGCTGCCACTCGTTGAAGTCGCCCACCACCGACATCGCGGCCTGGCCCTCGCTGTACGGCATGACAAAGGTGACCTTCACCTTGTCGTTCTTGTCTGCTGCTTTCTTAATCACTTTGTAGATTCCCTTTCAAAACCCGCCGCTTTCCTATACGAAATCGGCGCACTCCATCGACCTCATCATGTGGCCAGCATACTCTCGTTTGCTGCGTCGGCGCTGACCACCACTGTTTGCCTGACGCCAATCGGCAATATTAGCAAAGAAATGGAGATATGCAAAGCTGAACACCTCATCGTATGCAACTTACATCACGACCTGTCAACGCCTTGACCGGCAGACACAGCAATAGTACAATCCTGACATCGTTCATTCACAGACAGGATAGGTGAGAAACCCCTTGCACCACCCACAACGCGCACAGACCATTTTCATAATCGGCTGCTTCCTGTGGAGTCTCCTCGGCGGGACGCGACCGGTCGCGGCGCAGGACGCTGCGCGGCCGCTGACACCGATTTACGCCATCCAGGGCGATGGCAGCGCCACGCTGCTGGGCGGCCAACGCGTCGACACCAGTGGCGTCGTGACGGCTGTCGGGCCGCGCGGTTTTTTCCTGCAAGACCCAACCGGCGACGGTCGCGCTGATACTTCAGACGGTATCTACGTCTTTACCAACCGCGCGCCGACCGTGCAGGTCGGGCAATGCGTCCTCGTGCGCAACGCGCTGGTCGAAGAGTACTACGACAAAACCGAACTCTCCCGCAGCGACGCCGTGACACCGTCCGACCGCTGCGCGCCCGTCAGCCTGGCCGCCGTTGCCCTGCCGCAGGTCCGGTTGGGACAGGACCCGGCAGCGCTGCTGGAACCGCTGGAAGGCATGGTGGTGGCGCTGCCCACGCTCACCGGCGTTGTGCAGGGGCCGACCAAACGGTTCACCAATGGCGACGTCGAAATCGCGTTCGTGCCGGATGCGCTGATGCCCTATCTCGACGACGGCCGCGTCCAGCAGGACAACGCCGTCGAGACCGACGCCCTGCTCTTTCTCAGCGGCGCGCTGGGCGTGCCCTTCCCCGACGCCCATTGGGGCGACCACATCACCGTCGGCGGCACCGAGTCAACGCCGTTGGCCGTGCTCGATTACAACTTCGAGAAGCACCAGATCATGCTGCTGCCAGGCGCTGCAATCAACCTCACAGCCGCCACCCAGCCCGGCGACCCGGTGGCCCCCACCGCTGCGGATGAGTTCACCGTCTGCTCTTTCAACCTACGCGGCATGGGGTCCGGCGCTACGCAATATCCGATTCCCGGCGAATACACCATCCAACTGCGGCGCCGCGCAGCAGCCATCGCCGAGCAGTTGCAGGGCTGCACCATCATTGCGCTGCAAGAGACCGGGCAACCAAAAGACGCCGAGGCGCTGGCGCAGATGCTGGAGGAGGAGTTC
>JAPKMV010000260.1 GCA_026645635.1 Caldilineaceae bacterium | reverse complement strand
CCGTGCCTCTCGCCGCCTTCTCCCATTCCGCCTCAGACGGCAGGCGCACTCCAGCCCATTTGCAGAACGCCTGCGCATCTTTCCAAACGACGTAGGTTACTGGATGGTTTTCTTTGCCCTTTGGTATGACACCGTCTGCCCAGTGTTCCGGCGCTTGATAGCCTGTCGCTTTGACGAAGACTTGATACTGGGCGTTGGTGATCGGGTGCTTGCCAATTTGAAACGCAGGCAGGTACAGGCGATGCTGTGGTGTTTCATCATCATACGCCTGCTTATCCTTCTTCTTGTCGCTGCCCATGAGGAACTCACCCGCGGGGATTGTCACCCATTCGATGTCGATGGGCAGCTTCACAATGGCAGGTTTTGGTGCAGCAATCGGCTGTGTTGGTTTGGCAGGCTTCGCTTTGGCGGGCGGTGTGACTGCATCACCTGATTTGGCCTGCTGTACGGCCTCCGTCATCCCCAGATGCTTGCGCAGCGCCGGAATCAGCCTGTTCTGCACGCCCTCTGTGTAGCTGGAGGAGATGTCAATGCGGTGGGTCGCTTCCAGGAGAAACGGCACGGCGCTGTCTTCGTCGCCCCGCGCCAGCACCGGGAAGATGCGCCGCTGAATGCGCCGGGCAAAGGTAAGTTCGATGTTGACCCACTCCGACTCTTTGGCGTCGGGCGAGAGAATCACCACGACGCACTTTGCGCTCCGAATCGCCGCTTCGATGGCCCGCTGCCAGACTGTGGTGCCCGGTTCCAAGTCCTCCTGGTCAACCCACGCCACAATGCCCGCCGCCAACAGATCGGCGCGCAGTTGGCGCATGATGGCCTCATCCTTGCGGCTGTAGGCGAGAAAGACGTGATGGGGCGCAGCGGGTGTGACGCTCGGCTCCGTCTTGGGCAGCGGCGTTGGCGCATCCCATCCCTGCGCCTCCGTCCACAGCGTCTGCAAGCCTGCATTGCGGGCGTTGCCTTTCGCCGCACAGCGCAGCAGTTCCAGCGCCCTGCCTTGCTGGTCAACCCAGGTGACAAACTCGAAGACCTGGTCAGAATACGCCTTTTTGGAGGAGATGTGGTGCTCAATGTCCAGATTCATGGCAGACATCACCACCCGCCTCAGATCGTCGTAGGCGTAGGCGTCAAGAATAGCTTTGTGGATGCGGGCAAGTTGTGGGCCGGTGAGCGTCATGGTCAGTGGTCGGCTGCTGTGTTCATTGCGTTGGCAATGGTCGGTTGGGTTTGGGCGGCTTACGCCGGTCTAGGGTCGATTCGGTTTTGCTCACGGTATTGCGTTTGCAATGGCTGGCGGACAATCAAGCGGCCAGCGCCAGCGGCTGAATCTCCTGCTTCGGGCGATTCAGCGCCAGGTCGTAGTTGGCCTGCAAGTTAAGCCAGAACTGCGGCGTCGTGCGGAATGCGCCAGCCAACAGCCAGGCGGTCTCCGGCGTCACGCCCCGTTTGCCCCGAATCAACTCGTTGATGCGCTGCGTAGGCACGCCCAGGTGTTTGGCCAGGGCAACCTGCGTAATGCCCAACGGCGCAAGGAACTCCTCTTGCAGCACGACGCCGGGATGGGTTGGGATGCGATCATCTGGAATCATTTGGTATCTCCGTGTCTGATAATACACCGTCACGGATACCCTGTAAACAGGTAGATCGGTTTGCGCTGCGGGGAAGCGTCTCACGGCGGCGTGAGGGGAGATGTTGGGGGAGAGGGGCAAGGGCGGCTACACCTGATAGCCCATCATCGTCGCCCCGAACTGATTGAAGCAGCGGTGGAACGCATCCCGATGACGACCCAGATAGAGAAAGACGCTCGGTTGGGGCGGCTTGTCTTGGGGCAGACCGGTCTCGGCGTCGATGAAGCGGATGCGATGATTCGGGAAGCAGAGCGCCGCCCGCCAGACCAACTGCTGAAAGGCCGCTTGATAGAGGGTCGAAGCGTTGACCAGCATCACGGCCTGCCCCACATGGCCGCATTCGTACTCGTGCGCCAGTTTGTCGGCCCAGTCCGCCGCCTGCCCCCGGTAATCGCTGTAGGGCGGGTTGAGGAAGACCCGCACCGGCTGTTCTGCTACGCCCCACGGCAGCGCCAGCCCGTCATCTTCACGGGTGAAGTAGCGCGTCGCCTGCACCGTTGCGTTTGCAATGGCGCTGCTGGCCGGGTCGAGATCGATGCACCCGCCCATCGTCTCCCGCGCTGCATCCACGTAGCGGGCGGGCGTGTAGTGCTCAGAAGTCATCCCCAAACGGGCGTGAACGGCCATGCTCACCCTCCCGTTGAAGCAGACCGGTTGATCGTCACCAGGAGCCTATCGACCAGCCGGTCGGCGATCTCCTGGCGCAGCGATCTGCGCTCACGACCGGCGATGGTGTCGGCCAGCACTGCGTTGACCGTCAGGCGCACCTGTTCCCGCACCAGGGCGTCCATGTTGATCTGGCCGACGATGCGGGCGACTTCGACGGCCACGGCTTCTTTCGTCCACTGTTCGATGTCAGCCCGGCCAATCTGTAGTTCGTTGACCATGTAGTTGCGGAACAACTTGTACTTGGAATCGCCGTTCATGCCGCCACCTTCAGCCCGTCAAACCGTTCCACCCGAACGAAGGGCACGCCCGCCGCCCGCGCCGCCTGTTCTTCTTCGTCGGAGCAGCCGTAGAAGGCGGACAGGGGAATTTCCAACTTGTGGAACATGGCCGGGCTAGGCATCCGCTTGTCTGCGCCAGACCACGCCTTGAATGGCAGGTTACAGGGCGCAAAGAGGTTGAGGATGCGCGCCGCCTCGATGCTGGCGCTGTGGAGGGCGGAATGTGCGTAGGTCGCAACGGTCACTTCCGCCACGTCGATGCCTGCCGCTTTGAGCGCCGTCCGTGCGCTGTGCAGCCGCCGTAAGAAGTCCTGGGGCTTGGGGTAAGCCCGCCCATCCTTGCGCAGCAGGTTGCAGACCCCGAAGGCCAGGTCGCCCTGGTTGGCGAGGATCGAAACCCGCCGCACGCCAGCGCCAGCCAGCATCGCCACAAGCGCAGCGTTGATTACCGGCTCAGCGCCGGGCGTGTAGTCGCAGTCGGTGAGCACACCGTCAAAGCCAATGCCGATCATGTACAGCGTCCTTTCTCTACCTGTTTGCTACTCTTGCCAATCATCTGTGCAGCAGCTTCTGCGCTTTGCGCCATGCCGCCTTGTTTGCGCGGCGCGGCACTTGCGCCATAGGGTTGACTGTCGTCAAAGACTGTCCGCACTCCGGGCATTTGGTGAGACTGCCGTGTTCCCGGACGACTCTGCGCCGCCTGCGCCACACCTTGCGACAGGCAAAGCAAACTCGTTTCTGAGAAACACGAATCCAGAACGACCCGTCGTCGGGCACGCTTCCGCTCCAGTTGCCGTCACGCTTCCGTTTGATGGGGTGCTGTATGTTCGGCGGAGCGGTCAGGGCGTCCCAGAGGGTGCGAGGTCTGATGTGTTTGACTTTGCCCATTCCTCTTTTGCATCTCCTTTCTCAGCCCACTGCCGGGCAAGGTCGTTCGTCATGCCAACACTTGGTACTCTGGCGCAGACCGTAACGCGCTGGCGACGGCTTCCACCAGATCGCCCGTCAATCCAGATGGGGCATTAGGAGAGTCGCAATTGCCGAACGTATCTCGAATTCTGGGGGCTACCCAACGGATTTCGCCATCGGCAGCGGCGGCAGACAGCGGCAAGAAGTACGTCCCGCTTGGCATCCAGTAGACGCCGATTTCACCAAGAACGCCGTCGATGGTCAGACGAGCAGGCGCAAACTCATCGTGATCGAATCTGATGTTGTATTCTGGGTAGCTCTCGTCAACGGTCATGCGCCAGTCCTGGCCGTTCGCCACGAGAATGTACGAATCGCCTTCCGGCCAGGCGTGAATCGCCGCCTGGCTCTCCATGCGCCCCGAAACTGTGGCGACCAGATCGGCGAAGACCGGCGTCCATGCTTCGATCATGCTAACCCGACGCGCCGTCCGAACCGCCGCTTCTTGCGCAGATTGAGCCTGCGCAATCCTATCATTCAGAGCCATCGCCTGCGCTACAATTGCGTTCATCTGGTGTCCCTCATAGTCACTGTACAGCTTGCCGCTTGATGGCTGTCCCCTGGGAGGGAGTGCTGGTTAACTCCCAGTCGCTGGTCAGGCGATTCACACGCCAAGCCCCTCACAGGAACCACCCTGATACTCACTTGACGCATTCACGGCCGCTACCCGTGCGTTTTCCCAGGGGACAGCCATCAAGCACTTCTGTGAAATCTCATTTGTCGCTCGCTTGAACACCCTACCGGAGTGTCGTGCTGGTCTCTCCAGGGCTTTCCGGCTGTGCGACTGGCGGCCGGTGCGGGTCAACCCTTCTCTTTGTCACCCGTTCAACCGGCCCGCACAAGCCGAAGGGTCAAGTCACCTGACATTTGTTCAGCGCCCTCTTGTGACCCTGGCGCTGCGGCTCGTCTCTCGTTCACCAGCCCGCCCTTCGGCGGGTTCTCGGTTGTCTCTATCCCCCTTCCGTGTCTACCGGCGTTCGCCGTCACTTATCACTTACGCTGATAAATATATCATCAAAAATGATGAATGTCAAGCGCCAATTTGATGATTCATCAATTCTGCTGATGTTTGGTTGGGCAGCGGGGCGCTCTAGCCGATGGACAGACCCGCTTCGATGGAATCCAGCGCCGCGCAGGTTGCAGCGTTGTCGATGGTGCGGATGATCTCTCTGCCGTTCAGCCGGACGACGAAGTGCAGCCCTTCACGGGTCAACTGGACTGCATCCCCCTCCGGCGTCGTCAGCCGGGCGTCGATGTAGTCCAGTGGGTTGCTGCGCCAGGGGTGCCAGCAGAGGGAAACATATTTGCTCATCTACGCAGCTTCCTCCGCCAGAATCGCAATGGCCGGAATCGCAAAGTAGTCGGCCAATACTTCCACCGGGTCGCACACTTCGGCGTCAATCAGGGCTGAGAGGCACGCACGGGCGAAGTCGGTTTCGCCAAAGCGGGCGGCGTAGTGCTGGACGTGCTGTAGGACGTACCCGTGCAGCAGGTCGTCGGCTTCGCCCATTTCGTCGTAGTCGATGGCCGTCACCAGCACGGCGAAGACCTGGGCCGCCGCTTCGATGGTCGGCTGCGCCTCAGCCGCACGGGGAGAGCGACCCACCGTCGCCATCTCCACGGCGTCGTAGAGATCGTCGCCCAACGCCTCCGCAGCGAAGTTCTCACAGGCCGTTTCCAGCCCTTCACAGCGCAGCGCAGACAGCGGCTCGGCCAGGTTGACGACCACGCTGCTACCGTCCTCGTCAATCTCCACGCCTTCCACCGCAGGCGACTTCGCCATCTGACGGCCCACCGCCCCCGCCTGCCCATCCACCGTCCAGAGCACGAACCGGCTGGTTGTTCCTTCGTTCTGAGCGTTCATCTTGTCCCCCTCCTGAAAAACTGGATTTGACCAACAACCATCAATAGTGATAATTATATCATCAATAATGATATAGGGCAAAACAGGGAATGGGGTGGACGGAAACAAACAGGGCGCACGGTTGACGCCTGTGGACAGCGGGCATTGCGTTTGCAATAGGGGGAGACGGGAACTGGTCTGGCCGCCCCGGACGGTCAGGGAGCCGGAGCGTTCAGCGACCTTCCGGGTGGACGCCCGGTTGGTCTACAGACAAGCAGGTAGGGCGATTCTTGAAAAGAGAACCAGTGCAGAAGGCGACACGAATCGTCATTCTTGGTGTTGACAATACATCAAA
>JAPKMV010000025.1 GCA_026645635.1 Caldilineaceae bacterium | reverse complement strand
TGGTCGAAGACCACCACCTTGCCGCCGTCGGCGCGCAGCAGCCCGTTGAGATGCTGGATCGCCGTGGACTTGCCCGACCCGGTGTGGCCGATGATACCCACGATCTCCCCGCTTTCCACATGCAGGTTGATGTCGAAGAGCGCCTGCACGGCCAGCGGCGTTCCGCTCATGTAGAAGTGGGTGAGGTGGGAGACGGTGATGATGGGGGGGGCGAGGGGCGAGGGGCGAGGGGGTGAGGGGGTGAGGGGGTGAGGGGGTGAAGCCACTTCGCCATTCACAATTTCAGGGGCGAGGGGCGAGGGGCGAGGGGCGTCTACTTCACCATTCACCATTGACAATTCACTATTCGCAATTTCAGGGGCGAGGGGCGAGGGGCGAGGGGCGTCAACATCCGAACCCTGGGCGTCGGCGAGGGCAGCGACGACCGCCGTCGTGATCTCACCCGGCGTGAGCAAATCGGGCGGGAAGGTGGGCACGCGGGCGTGGAGCGCCTGGGCCAATGCGCTGATGTGGGGCACGTCCAGGTGCAGAGCGCGCAGGTCCGCGGCGTGGCGAAAGACCTGGCGCGGCGGCCCATCCAGGGCGACCTGACCCTCGCGCATCACCACGACGCGGTCGGCGGCGACGGCCTCGCGCATGAAGTGGGTGACCGCGATGATGGTGACGCCCTGGGTGCGGTGCAGTTGGTGCGCGATCTCCAGCACCTCGTTGCGGCCCAACGGGTCGAGCATGGCTGTAGCTTCGTCGAGCACGATCACCGCCGGGTTCATGGCCAGCACGCCGGCAATGCAGATGCGCTGCTTCTGCCCGCCGGAGAGCATATGCGGCGCCCGCATCCGGTAGGGCTGCATACGCACCTGCTCCAGCGACCACTCCACGCGCCGGACGATCTCCTCCCGCGGCACGCCGAGATTCTCCGGCCCGAAGGCCACATCCTCCTCGACGATCGAGGCCACGATCTGGTTGTCCGGCTGCTGGAAGACCATGCCCACGGTGCTGCGGATCGCGCGCATCTGTGCGCGATTGCGGGTGTTCCATTCCTTCACCCAGACGTTGCCCTGCGTCGGCAGCAGCAGCCCGTTGAGGTGTCTGGCCAGCGTCGATTTGCCCGATCCGTTGTGGCCGACGATGACCACATACTCGCCCGGCTCGATGGTCAGGTCGACGCCGCGCAGCGCGTGGACGGGGCGCTCGCTCTCCGGCTGGTAGGTGTGGTGGAGGTTTTCAATGCGAATGATCGGCACTCGGCCCTCGTCTCTGCGCTGGCGCCGCTGAAGCCACGGACGCCGCCGCGTAGGCGGCAATTTCGATTATAAACAGGTGGATAGGATGCTGCAATGCTGGCGATGTGGTTGGCCTGACAGCACCATTCGCCATTGATGCTGCGAGCGGCCAATCGGGTGTCTACCGAAAGCTGCTCCATTCTTGACCCGCTACACGGCTTACGTTAGGATTGCCCTACACGCCGGATTGTCTGGCAGGTGGTTGACGAAGGAATCTGCATCATGACTGTAGACACAGAGATCGTAAAGGTGGACGAGTGAAAATTGACGCTCTGTAGACCACGTGCTGGATGCTTGAGTGAGAATCTGCTCTCAAGGGCGAGATTGATTGGCAGTATCTGAAGTGAGGACAAAATGACTACTGCGGTTGTAGACATTGGAACGATGATCGCGCGCAGTCCCGAGATTCGAGGTGGCCAGCCGCGGATTTCTGGCACCGGAGTCACAGTGCAGCGGGTTGTTGCATTGTTCAAGTTGGGCTTGAATCCAGACGAAATTGCTTCTGAGATCAGCCACCTTTCCTACGCACAGGTCTATGCTGCCCTTGCTTACTATCACGCGAATCGCGATGAGATCGAAGCCGCCATTGCCGAGGCTGAAGCGGCTGGGGATCGAGCCGAGGCCGCGTGGTATCGTTCACAGCGCGCCGCCGCATGAGCATTCGCCTTTACTGCGACGAAGATTCGATGCGCCATGCCCTGGTCGCTGCGTTGAGATCGCGAGGGATCGACATAACCACCGCGTTTGAGGACAACATGGTCGACCGCGCAGATGGCGAACATCTGGAACATGCTACGCAACAAGGTCGGGTCCTCTTCAGTTTCAACCGTGGTGACTTTTTCCAACTTCATACAGAGTACCTCACACACGGCAAGACCCATGCTGGCATCATTCTGGCCAACCAACAGCAATATGCCCTTGGGGATCTGATGCGCCGTATCCTGCGCCTGTCCGCTGCCAGGTCTCCAGAGGAAATGCGGAACCACATTGAGTTTCTGAGTGCGTGGGGCTGAGCGGTGATTACCCCTACGCGCCAATGCACCAGCAAGTCGTCCAGATACTGGGCATTGCAGCCCATAGCAATACCGAGGATGTCGAACGCTCATGTTGAATCGGACTAAGCTAGACCAATGGTGCAACGCCGCTTTGGAGGCCGGCTGGCTGGCCGCGCTGGTGGTGGCGCCCCTTTTCTTCAACGTCTTTTCCAGCCGCGTCTTTGAGCCGGACAAGATCAGCCTGGTGCGCACGATTGCACTGGCGATGGTCGTAGTCTGGCTGGTCAAGATCGCCAACGGCGGCTACGCCTGGCAGCCCGCCTTTGCCGCCAACGGCAACCAGGAATCCCCACCCGGTGCCAACTGGCGCGGCTGGGTGCGCAACCCCTTCTTCATCCCCGTTGTCGCGTTGGTGATCGCCTACCTCCTGAGCACGGTCTTTAGCGTGGCCGGCTTCGTCAGTTGGTTTGGCTCCTATCAGCGGCTGCAGGGCACATACAGCTTTCTCGCCTATGTGACCATTGGCGGGTTGACTGCGGCCACCCTGCGTAGACCGGAACAGGTGCGCCGCGTGCAGCACGCAGTGATCATCACCAGTCTGGCTGCTGCAATCTACGGCATCGTGCAGCACTACGGCCTCGATCCGCTGCCCTGGGGCGGCGACGTGCAGACACGCGTGGCTGCCAACGCCGGCAACGCCATCTTCCTGGCCGCCTATCTGATCATGGGCTTTTTTGTGACGCTGGAGCGCGTCTTCAGCAGCTTTTTGCGGCTGCTGGGTCTGGGTCAGCCTGACGGCGTGGATCGCCAGGAATGGCAGGCGTCGCTGGCTGGCGGCGCCTATCTCTTCGTGCTCCTGGTGCAGACGGTGGCCATCTTTTGGACGCAGAGCCGCGGTCCGTGGCTGGGCTGGCTGCTGGGCATCTACCTCTTCGCCCTGTTGACCATCACCACCCTGCGCCCGCGCTTCTACCGCGCCATCACCGGCGTGATTGTGGGCGCGGCGCTGGCGGGCGTGCTGGTGCTGTTGGCGGCCAACATCCTGCCCAGTTTTAATTTTATCCGTGAATTGCCCTACCTGGGGCGCCTCACAAATTTGCTCGAACTCGACGCCGGCACCGGGCGCGTGCGCGCGTTGATCTGGTCTGGCTCGGCGGAGATGATGCTGCCCCACGAACCGCTGGTCTTCCCCGACGGCGCGCAGGACACGATCAACGTCGTCCGCCCGCTGGTCGGTTACGGCCCGGAGGCCATGTGGGTCGCCTTCAATCGCTTCTACCCGCCCGATCTGGCCCAGGTGGAAGCACGCAACGCCAGCCCGGATCGATCCCACAACGAAACGTGGGACAGCCTGGTCGTAACCGGTCTGCTTGGCTTTCTCACCTATCTGGTCGTTGTACTCTCGATTCTCTACTGGTCGCTGCGCTGGCTGGGGCTGATCGTCAAACGCCGCGACTCGATCCTTTTTGGCGCAGTGCTGGCGCTCAGTGTGATCGTCTCATTGATCGGCTTCTACTGGTTCGACCAGCAGCAGTTGCGTCTCTTTGGCCTGGCGATGCCCTTCGGTCTGATGGGCGGCCTGGCCATTTTTGTCTCGATCGCCGCCTTCCTTCACGGCGACAGCAGGCCGGATCGCGCCGATCTGCCCCGCTTTATGGTGGTGATTGCGCTGCTGACGGCCATTATCGCCCACTACCTGGAAATCCACTTCGGCATCGCCATCGGCGCCACGCGCACCAGCTTCTGGGTCTTTACGGCGCTGCTGATGGTCGTCGGAATGCGCCTGGCGCAGCCCCAGGCCGAGGAACTGCTGGCGCCCACCGAGGAGCCGGCGCCGGTGGAGACCAGACCGGCTGCTTCCGGCAAAGGCAAGGGCAAAGCTGCCCCACCGCCCCGCCGCACCCGCCCCGCCTATGCCAGCATCCCGGCCATTCCCGCCGCGGTGATGAGCGACTTGCTGATCTTCCTGACGTTCGTCTATATCTACTCGACCAACGCCCAGGGTTCGAGCGACCCGTTCAGCATCCTCTTTGCCAGCATCACGCAGCGCCCGGTCAATGGTCAGTTGAGCGGCAGCCCTGCCATCTTCTTCTTGATGCTCTTCACCTGGCTTATCGGCGCCACAGTGGCGCTGGCCAGCGAGACGTTGAGCCGCCGCCGCGCCGCCAGCCTGGGCTGGTGGCTGCGCGGCTATGGCCTCCATGCCGCCATCGTCTGGGGCGGCTGGCTCTTCTATGGCCTGATCCAGGGTTGGCGGCTGGCGCCGATGACTGCGCCCCCCGGTACGAGCAACCAGGATTTTCTCAACATGCAGTTGGAACGCGTCGGCGGTCACTTTGGCTTCTTCACCGCGGTCGTGATTCTGTGGATGCTGGCAGCCGGCACGGTCTACGCCTGGCCGTGGCTGCGCCAGCGCGGGCTGCCCGCTGCCCAACGCCCACTGTTGGCGGCTGGCGCCGGCATCGCTGGCGCAATTGTGGCCACCCTGCTGATCGTCAGCGTCAACGTCAACCTGGTCATGGCCGACATCGTCTACAAGCAGGGGCAGCAGTTCGATAGCCAGGGCAACTGGGTCAGCAGCGTCGAACTCTATCGCCGCGCGCTGGCCACGCGCAAGACCGAGGACCACTACATGCTCTTCCTGGGGCGAGCGCTGCTCGAACAGGCCAAGCAGGCGCCAGTGGACGGCACAGCCACGCTGCCGGCAACACTCACCCTGGACGACGTGCTGGCGCTGACGCCGGATGTCGTCGCCCAGCTCGGCCGCGAGGATTTGCTGCGCGCCGCCGAAGCGGTGCTCCTGGACGCACAGAAAGTCAACCCGCTCAACACTGACCACACTGCCAACCTGGCGCGCCTCTACCGCACCTGGGCCGACCTGGTGGCCGCGGATTCGCCGGAACGGGCGGAACGGTTGACGGAGAGTCTGGCCATGTACGAAACCGCAGTCACGCTCAGCCCCAATGCTGCGCATCTGTGGAACGAACGCGGCAACGCCTACCTGGCCTTGGGCGACAACGAAAATGCCCTGGCAGCCTATGAAACGAGCCTCGGCCTCGACCAGTTTTACGACCAGACTTATCTGCTCATGGCGGATTTCCTGGATCGCACCGGACAGACCGAAGCGCTGATCGACCTGTTGAACCGGGCCGTCGCCACCTTCATCGGACGCAACGACGGCATGGCCGTGCAGATGCTGAGCTACCTCAGCGTTGTGCAGGCGCGGGCGGGCGACCTGGCCGCCGCCGCTGCCACCAACGAGCAGATCCTGGCGCTGGCGCCGGGCAATGCCACGGCGCTGCGCAACCTGGCCGTCATCGCCCGGGACCAGGGGGATCTCGAGGCGGCGCTCGCGTGGGCGCAGCAGGGCATCGCCGCCAACGCCGGCAATGTGGCGGAAGTAAAGCCGCTCTACCAGGTCGCCGCCGAAATCCACCAACTGCAAGGCAATCTGCCTGAGGCGATTGTCACCTACGAACAGTTGCGCCAGATCGATCCCAATGACACGACCACGCTCCAGGTGTTGCTCAATTTCTACATGCAGCAGGGCGAGGATGCCAGAGTCGTCGAGATTGCCCAGGCGCTGGCGACGCTCGAACCCACCAATTTCATCCACCCGTGGCAGGCGGCGCAGGCGCTGGTGCGCATGAACCGTCCGCAGGATGCGCTGCCCTACGCACAGCAGGCGCTGACACTGGCCACCCCGGAGCAGCAGCCGGCGATCGATGCGTTGATTCAGCAGATAAGCGGTGGATGATGGTTTGCGCTATGAGATTTGGAGATTGTGAGATTGGGAGCATCAGGTGAACACGGCAGGTAGGTTGTGAATCTCGGTGCGATCTTTGGCGGTTCCGTCGATGCGTCGCTGCTGCTGATCGCGGCCAGCGCGCTGGTGCTGGCGGTCGGCGTAACGCCGCTGATGCGCCGCCTGGCGCTGCGCACCGGCACCGTCGACCGCCCGAACGCGCGCAAGATTCACGTCAATCCAGTGCCGCTCCTCGGCGGCGCTGCCATCTACGTGACCTTTATCGTCATCCTGATCTTTTTCGGCAGCGAAATTTACATCAGCCAGGTGGTGGGCATTTTCGTCGGCGCTACGTTGATGAGCTTCATGGGCGTCGTGGATGACCGCTGGGGGCTGGGCAGCTATGTCAAACTGGCCGGGCAGTTGGCCGCCGCCAGCATTTTGATCGTCACCGATGTGCGCATCTCCCTTTTCAACAACTGGCTGGACATCGTGCTGACCGTCGTGTGGGTGGTGGGCATCACCAACGCGCTCAACCTGCTCGACAATATGGATGGGCTGGCCGGCGGCATCGCCATGATTGCCGCCACCTTTTTCACGCTGCTGGCGGCGATGAGCGGCCAATACTTCGTGGGCGCGCTGGCCGCGGCGACGGCAGGCGCCTGCGCCGGTTTTCTCATCTACAATTGGAACCCGGCGCACATCTTCATGGGCGACGCGGGCAGCCTCTTTCTCGGCTTTCTGCTGGCGGCCATCGCCATCAAGCTGCGCTTTCCCAGCAACAGCACGGTGGTGACGTGGATGATCCCGCTGCTGGTGCTGGCGCTGCCGATCTTCGACACGACGCTGGTTCTGATCAGCCGGCTGCGGCGGGGCAAGAATCCGCTGACGACGCCGGGCAAGGACCACATCAGCCATCGGCTGGCGTTTCTGCTGGGCAGCCGGCGCGAGGCCGTGCTCGTCTGCTATTTGATCTCCGGCGCGGTCGGGCTGGCCGCGGTCTACATTTCGCAAGCTGGCCGCATCGAAGCGACGCTGCTAGGAGGGAGCATCTTTGTCGCTGGCGTCGTTGCTTTGTGGTGGCTTGAGTTTCGCCATGGCGGCGTGCGTCCCACATGAGCGCATTGGCGCGCAGCGTGCCCTGTCCGTCATCTCGCAAGTTCTATCAATTTCACGATTCAGGAGAACAATTTTCATGCAGAGTCATAAAGCAAGCCGTTGGATGGTGGTCGGCGCCCTCGCCGTCCTGTTGACTTTGGTGCTGGCCGCCTGTGGCGGCGGGACACCGGCCGCGACGCCTGCGGCCGAGGCAGAACCGGCAACCACGACGAGCGCAGAGGCGGCGCCAGCCGCCGATGCCGGCGCGGCAACAGCCGACAAGGTTCCACCGCCGGCTGAGGTGGCCGAAGGCGCCGCCAGCGCGCTGACGCCGGCCGAGCGCGTCGGCATGTACACGGAAATGCCGGCGATGACCATCGACCCCAGCAAATACTACTACGCCACGATCAAGACCGACCGCGGCGACATCAAGGTGCAGCTCTTCCCTGACCGCGCGCCGCAGACGGTCAACAGCTTCGTCTTCCTGGCCAACGAGGGCTACTACAACGACACCATCTTCCACCGCGTCATCGACGGCTTCATGGCACAGGCGGGCGACCCGTCGGGCACGGGCATGGGCGGCCCCGGCTACGAATTCGCCGACGAGTTCTACCCTGGCGGCGTCTTCGACCGGCCCTACCTGCTGGCGATGGCCAATGCCGGACCGGGCACCAATGGCAGCCAGTTCTTCATCACCTTTGCCCCCACCGACTGGCTCAACAACATGCACACGATCTTTGGCGAGGTGATCGAGGGCCAGGAGGTGGTGGACAGCCTCACCCGGCGCGACCCGTCGGATCCAACCGCCCCCGCGGACACGATCTACACGATCCTGATCGAAGAGGGTGAGACGAGCAATCTGCCCACGCCCACGCCGCTGCCGCCCACGCCCACGCCCTTCCCGCCCACCGCGGTCGAGGGAGAGCGCCCGCTGGCTGACCTTGCCGGTGATGAAAAGGCGAGCTACTTCAACACCGCGCCGGAAATGGTGATCGACCCGGAAAATGTCTATCGGGCGACGATCAGCACCACCCAGGGCGACATGGTGATGGAACTGCGCACCGATCTGGCGCCCGTCGCGGTCAACAACTTTGTGGTGCTGGCGAATCTCGGCTTCTACGACAACACGCCGGTCAATGATGTCTCCCCGAACGAAGTCGTCGTCATTGGGTCGCCCAGCAACGATCCGTCGCAAGACGTCGGCTACATGTTCAAACCGGAAACGGGGCTGGAAGTCGACCTGGCCGCCGGGGCAGTGGCCTACCGGGCGATGCGCATGGATCCGGCCGATGGTGGGGTCGAGTCCAGCGGCAGCCAACTGCTGCTCGCCATCGTGCCGCCGCCGGCGGAAGCTGGGCTGAACTACAGCTTCTTTGGCCAGATCGTCGAAGGGTTGGATGTGCTCTCGTCGCTGACCGTCACCGACACGATCCAGACGGTTACGATCACGGAAGAATAACCAACACCCCCAAATCTCTCAATCTCATAATCTCCCAATCTCACTGAGAAGATGAGATTGGGAGATTATGAGATTGAGAGATTGACTACCTCTTTCCCGCCAACAACTCTGCCAGCGCGTCCGCA
The DNA here is from genome assembly GCA_026645635.1 of Caldilineaceae bacterium. Taxonomy (GTDB): domain Bacteria; phylum Chloroflexota; class Anaerolineae; order Caldilineales; family Caldilineaceae; genus Fredericiella. The sequence continues at coordinate 5,719 of JAPKMV010000025.1, read as the reverse complement.
CTGGTCACCGGCAGCCGGCAGGCGTAGTTCTCGCAGACGTAAGCCGCTGGCTGACCGTCCACCAGATCCCGGCCTTGCAGCAGCGGCAGCATACTCTCCTCGCCCGGTCGCTTGAGCGCCACCACTGTGTGGGGCAGATAACGCCGGCGCACCGTGGCCAGCAGCGCCTGTGTCGCCGCGTCCGCCGGGTCGCCGACGATGGCGATCTCCTGACTCGGCGCCAGGAACGCATCCAGCACACCCAGCAGACGGCCAAAGCCTGTGGGCTGGCGCGCCATGGCCTCTTTCATCATCAGCAGGATGCGCGCCGCCTGGCGGCGATAGTCGTCCTTGTCCAGGAAGACAGCCAGCCGCAGCAGAGACTCCGCGGCCAGGGAGTTGCCGCTGGGAATGGCGTTGTCCACGAAATCCTTGCGTCGCGCCACCAGTTGCTCGTGGTCGACGCCGGTTTGGAAGAAGCCGCCGTTGGCTGCATCGTGGAATTGCTCGAACATGATCTGTGTCAGTTGGGCCGCTTCCCCCAGCCAGCGCAAGTCGAAGGTCGCCTCGTAGAGCGCGATCAGGCCACGGATCAACGCTGCGTAATCTTCCAGATAGGCGTTGAAACGCGCTTGCCCGTCCTTGTAGGAACGGTAGAGGCGACCGTCGGGCTGGCGCATCTGCGCAAGCACGAAGTTCGCCGCCTGCGTCGCCGCGGCCAGCGCATCCGGCCGGTCGAGGACAACGCCGCATTCGGCCAGCGCGTGGATCATCAGCCCGTTCCATTCGGTGAGGATCTTCTCGTCGCGGCCCGGCTTGATGCGCGTCTCGCGGCGGGCGAAGAGCACACTGCGGCCCTGCGCCAGCGCCGCCTCGACCTTTGCCGGGCTGCTCTTGAAGCGCTGCGCCACCTGCTCAACGCTGCGCACCACGCTGAGGATGTTCTTGCCCTCGAAGTTGCCCCGGGCGGACACGCCGTAGTAGTCGCCGAAGATCGCCGCTGTCGGCGGGTCGAGCAGCGCCTCGATCTCCTGCGGCGTCCAGACAAAGAACTTGCCTTCGTGCCCTTCGCTGTCCGCGTCCTGCGTGCTGTAGAAGCCGCCATCCGGCGCCGTCATCTCGCGCAGCACATAGTCGATGGTCTCCTCCACGATGCGACGGTGGAGCGGACGCCCCGTCACCTGCCAGACATGGAGGTAGGTGCGCAGCAGTTGCGCGTTGTCGTAGAGCATCTTCTCGAAGTGAGGCACGAGCCAGACTGCATCCACGCTGTAGCGGTGGAAGCCGCCGCCCAGTTGATCGTAGAGGCCGCCGTGGGCCATCTTTTCCAGGGTCAGTTCGGCCATCCAGAGCGCGTCCAGGTCGCCGGTGCGCCGGTGTTGGGTGAGGGCAAAGTCCAGCGTCATCGGTTGGGGGAACTTGGGCTGGCTGCCAAAGCCGCCGTCCTCGTCGTCGAAATACTGGCGCATCTGCTGCAACGCTTCGACCAGGATGTCGGCGCCCAGTTCGCCGCCGTCGGCGGCCAGGGACGCTGTGCGCCGCAGCATGGCGGTGAGCCGCTCCGCCTGGCCGTCCACCCGGTCGCGCTGGTTGTGATAGGCGTCCGCCGCGGCGCGCAGCACCTGCTGGAAGCTGGGCATCCCGTAGCGCGGTTCCTTGGGATAGTAGGTGCCGCCGTGGAATGGCTTGCCATCCGGCGTGAGCCAGACGCTCATGGGCCAGCCGCCCTGCCCGGTCATCGCCTGCATCGCGTCCATGTAGATGGCGTCCAGGTCGGGGCGTTCCTCGCGGTCGACCTTGATGCTGACGAAGCGTTCGTTCATCAGCGCGGCCGTTTCCTCGTCCTCGAAGCTCTCGTGCTCCATGACGTGGCACCAGTGGCAGGCGCTGTAGCCGATGGAAAGAAAGATCGGTTTGTCCTCGGCGCGGGCGCGGGCGAGCGCCTCCTTGCCCCAGGGATACCAGTCCACCGGGTTGTGCGCATGCTGGCGCAGGTAAGGTGAGGTTTCGTGGATCAGGCGGTTGGTCTGTTGGTGATCGCTCATATGAAGTATACCCGCTGGTGAAGATGGCGCCCGATTGGGCTTATCGATACGCGTCGCGGCGATGGCGAACGCGCACGATCTCAATTAACAAAACGCCGATTCAACTGTGTAGACAACGCGATAGTCGCCGATGCGGATGCGATAAACATGGTCAGACCCGACAAGTTTGACGACGCCTGAGGGGAATGGATGGTGAGCCAGGGATTCGACGGCTGTGACAATACGCGCTACAACTGTTTTGGGCAGCGCACGGAGTTCTTTGACGGCTGATGCCTTCCACTCAATCCGGTAGGAGGCCATCGCGCATCAATTGCTGCTTAAGTTGACTGTGGCTAATCGCAGGTTCTTCACGCCGTTCGGCAATGACGGCAAGATCAGAGATGTCTTCGAGCAACTGATTGAATTGCTCGATGGGAATGACAACTGCGCTCCGCTTGCCGGTGTCATTTGTGATGTACTGTACCTGCAGTTCATTGAGGGCGAGCATTGTGACTCCTCATCTTGCGATAACCCTATCCTTTGGCATGACGCAACCCTAACACAAGCAACAGATTCTGACTGTCAGCGCGGCTACGGAGGCACGTTGATATGCGCCAACATCTTCACCTCGCCATATCCCCACCCCATCACGAGCGCTTCTCAGACTCCGCCATCCTCGCTTCCAGCCGGCCCTGAATCCATTCGGAGAGAATCGTCAGCACCCAATAGATCGCTGCGGCGAGCAGGAACATCTCCATGAACTTGCTGTCCTTGCGCGCAAAGCGGCTGGCGCGGTAGGTGACCTCCCAGATGCCGACGATGGAAACCAGTGACGAGTCCTTCTGCATGGCGATGAACTGATTGCCGATGGCGGGGATGATGATACGCACGGCCTGGGGCAAAATCACCAACCGCAGCGTCTGGAAGCGCTTCATGCCCAGCGCCTGCGCCGCCTGCCACTGCCCCTGCGCCACCGACTGGATGCCGGCGCGGAAGATCTCGGTCATGTACGCGCCGTAGTTGAGGCTCAGCGCCAGGATGCCGGCCTGGATCGCCGTCAGGACGAACAAGCCGCCGATCTGCGGATAACCCAGCGCAGTGAGTTGTTGCCCGATCTGGGGCAGCCCCAGGTAGATGATGTAGATCTGAATCAGCAGCGGCGTGCCGCGAAAGAGCGACACATAGAACCCGGACAGTCCCTGCGCGATGGCGTTGGACGACAGGCGCATCAGCGCGCCGACCAGCGCAATCGCCGATGCAATCAGAATCGACGCCAGCGAGATGCCGATCGTGAAGCCTAACCCCAGGAGGACGAAGTTGGTGTTCTCCAAGACATACGCAAAATCGACGTTCAGCAGCGACAGGCCGATGCCCATCACCGCAAACATGATTGCCCAGACGAGGGCAATCTGCAGGCCGTGCCAGAGGGCGCGTCGCCGTCTTTGCTGCACTAGATGACGGGCGAACGCCTTCTGGCCGGCCTGCTGGGTAAGGTCGTAGTCGTCAGAATCTTGACGGGCTGCGGTCACGGCGGCTATTGTTCCAGACCGGCAATGTCGAACGCAGCCGCTGCGTTGGCCAGATCGACCCCGTAGTACTGTTCGGCAAGCTGCTTGAGCGTGCCGTCGGCGTGGAGCGCCTGCACCGCTGCGTCCACCGCGGCGCGGAAGCTGGTGGTGTCCAGCGGGCTGGCCTTGTCGATAGCCGGCGCCAGATACTCGAAATAGACCGGCTCGCCCAGTTGTTTGAGCGGGTTGCCGTTGGCGATGAAGCCGGCGCCCGTGGGCAGCGCGGTCAGCACGCCGTCCAGCCGCACGCCGTCGCCCAGCGCCAGGTCTTGCAGCGCCGAGGTGTCGGTGTCATAGCCGGTGAACTCGGTGTCGGTGACGACGAATTCGATGGTCTCGCCCGGAATTTGCAGGCTGCCGTCCAGGTAGAATTCATAGGTGCAGCCGGCGCAGGCGCCCACCTTTTTGCCGGAGAGATCAGCCGGCGCCGCAAGGGTCGTGTTGGCTTCGTGGACAAAGAAGGCCGCGGGTGTCGTGTAGTAGGGCTGAGCAAAGTAGAGCTTGGTCATGCGTTCCGGCGTGATCGTCATCGAGCCGACGCTGAGGTCCCAGCGCCCGGCCCAACTGCCGCCGGTGATCAGCGTCCAGTCCGGCGTGACGAAGCAGGGTTCCACGCCTAGCGCCGCCGCGATGGCTGCCGCTACGTCGATGTCGAAGCCGGTGAGTTCGCTGGCCGTGCGCTCCTCGCCGGAGCATTTGGTGTCGGCCGGGCGCTGCGCGTCGGCGACCAGTTCCGACTGGGGTGGATAGGCCGGGTCGGTGGAAATGCGCAGCACCCCCCGCGCCTGGATGTCGGCGAGCAGATCGGCGGGCGCCGCGGCATCGCTGCCGGCGGCCGGCGCCGCATCCCCAGCCGGCGCGGCGGGCGCTGCCACTGGCGCCGCACAACCCGCCACGAGCATGAGCATCCATACCAAAACCGTCAATTTCAACAAAGCACGCATCTGGTTTCTCCTTTTGTTGCCCCGTGACTTGCCAATCTTCATCGCTTCACTGCGAACCCACTCCCGTAATCTCCCAATCTCCAATCCCCTAATCTCCAATCTCTTCAGCCAACACCTCCATCGCCGCATTCCGCCCATTCACCGCCATCACGCTGCCGCCGGGATGCGTGGCCGCGCCGCAGAGATAGACGCCGTCCATCGGCGTCTTGTAGGACAGCCGCCGCTCCCACATAAAGTCGGGCAGAATCTCGCCCTGGAAAATGTGGCCACCGGTCAGCCCCACTTTGGCCTCGATGTCCGGCGGCCCCAGCACCTCCATCTGCTCGATGGCGTCGGGGAAATTGCTCACGTAGCGCGCAATCGACGCCACCGCCAACTGGCCGACCTCGGCGCGACGGCTTTCCCAGTCACCTTCGGCAAAGGTGTGCGGCACATACTGCGCAAAGACGCTCATCAAATGCCGTCCCTCTGGGGCAATGGTCGTGTCATAGGTGGTCTGGATGTAGAGTTCGGTCCACAGGCGCGGCGGCAGATGGCCGTTTTTCGCCAGCGGATGATACTCCTTCCATTCCTGTTTCGTCAAAGGCGTGTTGATCTGCCCCTTGGGAATGTCGGGCGAGCCAGGCCGTGCGGCGAAGACCGGCAGATCGCGCAGGGCCAGCGTCACCTTCACTGTACAACCCTGCTGAGGCACCGCCTCCACCTGGGCGCGCCAGGCAGGATTGGCTGCATCGTCGAGCAGACGCAGCGCAGTGCGCGGGTCGGCGTTCGCCACGATCACCGGGGCGTGGATGCGCTCGCCGCCGGCCAGTTCCACGCCCTCGCCCGGCAGAATGCGCGCCACGGGCGCACCGGCGGCAATTGTGGCGCCCAGGTCGCGGGCGATGTCGGCCAGGATGAACGAGACCGTGCCCATACCCCCGCGCACATAACCCCACATGCCGTCGTTGCCAAACATGCGCCCGGAAGAGTGGTGGTAGTTGATCGACGCGGTGCCGGGGTCGTGGGGGCTGGCGTTCGTGCCGATCACGCCCTGGCCCAGATACGCGGTTTGCAGGCGTTCGTCGCGCAGGTACTGCTCGACATATTCCACCATCGACCAGTGCAGCACCAGGTTCAGCGCCTCCGGGTCGCCCCTGAGCCGATCTTCGACCATCTGGCGCGACGGGCGGCGGCAGAGCCAGATGTCGTCAGCAGTAGGCGG